>JAJDBZ010000401.1 GCA_029261095.1 Candidatus Omnitrophota bacterium
CTTTCCGATACCAACTACGATCGAGGCGGGTTTCCCGATGGGTGACCACTTCGTTGTACCGTTCCAACCACTTGAGCCCGGCCCTTCCATAACTCTTCCAGTTCTTCCAAATCCCCTCCGGATCCCCTTTCTGGAGATAGGTGGAAATCTTGATGCCCGGCAAGAACGTTTCGATCGAAACCGACCCGGTCGGCCGTTCCTCAAGAACCAGCGGAACGGGGAGTGATTCCCAAAGATCGTCCGGCGTCCCATTCCGAAATGATTGGAGACGGTCGAATTCGGCTTTCAGCCGGGCATTCCCTTGTTGCGAACGGTTTGCTTTGACCAACCAAATCGGGGTATCGGAAGAGGGCTCCAACACTTCAAACAATGCTTTTCCTTCGACAGAAAAATCCCCTCCGCATCGCTTGACTAAGAAGAGATCGTTTGGGTCGATCCCTCTCCTGTAGGTTTCCTTAAAGAGTTGTTGTTTAGTCCAATCGATCATCTTCTGCTTTCCTTGCCACGATCAACAGGTGGGGGACGAGAAACGGAGCCGTCTTGGAAAGGGCTCCCTCTGGAAACTTATCAATGATGTTCGCCGCCAACGCAAGTTTCGAACTTGGTGCGGGTTGTTTTTCCTGGAGGAGAATTTTCACTACTCTCTTAAGGGCATTTCCATTCTCCGCGGGCCAAATATAGACGGGACGGCTATAGGTCGGAAGTGTGGCATAGAATTCGATGTTTCCAAATCCGGCCTTTGCCAAAATCTTTCGATATCCGAACGGGCTGTAAGTGTAGGTCCGGTATGTATGATTTCGTTTCAGGCGGGTGACCGCATGCGCCAAGGGGCGTGGGAGCAATGAGGTGTATCTCAGGTAGCTGTGATCCATCGCCCCAAGCCAAGAGCTGATCCCGAAACGGTTCTCAATCCCTAAATAAAGCCATCCGCCCGGTTTCAATAAACGCCAACAGGTCTTCAGATGCTCTAACTGAACGCTTGGCACACTCCGGGAGGTATCGGCCCAACCGAGCCATTCGAGGACACCATTCAGGGCGATCAGATCGAATGAAGAAGATCTGAGTGGCGGAGTTGTGAGTGTTCCATGAATCGCTTGGACATTGGGAATGGCATCTTGTTTGATTCGATGGTGAATGAACCGAGTCCGCTCCAGCGCGGATTCCAAAGCGATAACCTCACCGCTAATTTCAGCGAGCGCGCACGACAATGTTCCCCAACCCGCGCCAACATCAAGAATCTTCCAATCCTCTTCAACTGGGAATAGAAATCTCCAATCAGATCGGAAGAAACCCTCGATATACTCCGCCCGCTCAGGAGATTTGGGTTGGACCCTCTGCCTGACTGCAACGCGCCAACCGTCCTTCAAGGCCGCGGCATTGATGGCCTTCATTTCTTCCAGATTGAATTCTTCCCCCCAATAGGATTCTGGATCGGAAAAGCTGGGGAGACCTTCCCTAGCAGAAAAGTACTCATGGCATCCTCGACACCTGAGGGTTTCGGCCCGAGAACTTTCGAGTTCACCGCCGCAAGCAGGGCAACACAAAAGAGGATGAATTCCGGTCTGATTCATTAGACTGATTTCGCTTTCGAGGCGCGTATGGTACAACCTTCTGTCAATTGCGGGAGGGTGAAACCTTGAGAAACCATCTGATTTGTTCGTTCATCGTTGTCATTTCAGTCTCGGCATGGTCCGGAGACCTTCTTTATAAGAATGAAATGATTCAGAAACTGGCCGAAAGCATTCCCGATATCCTGGAAAACTATGATGCAGAGACCGGCCGTTTCGGAACCGGAATATGGATTTGTCGAGACCAACACGCCATCTATCCGCTTGCTGTCGCCTACTCCACTAAACACGCCAACAACCCCTATTTTCAAGATCCCGAAATACTGCAAGCGATCATCCGTGGCGGCGATGCGCTGATCGATGACGCAGACGAAGATGGCAAATGGATTTTCCGGAAAAAAGATGGAAGTGAGTGGGGGATGATTTGGATGCCCTGGACCTACTCTCGCTGGGTACGCGCGTTCGATCTCGTCAAAGAAGTAATGCCTGAAGAATCAAGGAGACGGTGGGAGGCGGCTCTCCTCCTGGGGTATGGCGGGATCAAGGAGCATGCATTGAAATCGGTGCACAACATTCCATCGCATCATGCGATGGGGCTCTACATCGCAGGTCGGGCGCTCAACCGACCCGAGTGGTGTGATTCTGCGGCCGAGTTTCTCATGAAAGTGATTGAGGAACAAAACCCTGCGGGGTATTGGTCAGAGAATATCGGTCCTGTGGTGGCCTACAACTTTGTGTACGCTGACGCGCTCGGGACCTATTACGCGATCTCGAAGGATGAGCGAGTGCTTCCGGCTCTTGCACGGTGCGCAGGATACCATCTCCATTTCACCTATCCGGATGGGACGACGGTTGAAACCATCGACGAGAGGAACCCCTACCACGACAGAGTTGGGCCGGGAAATGTTGGGTTCACTTTTACTCCTGAAGGCCGTGCATACCTGGATCGCCAGTGGGAGAGTTATGGGCGCGATCGGCTGGGGGTCGATCAATACGCATCTCTAGTCTTATATGGAGAGGAGGGATCGATCTCCCAGGAAAACAGTGAGTTTGGGTCGGTCTTCATCCTGAATGACGGGGAATCAGACAAAGCCCTTACCTACACCCAGGGCCCCTGGTTCGTCTGTCTATCCGCCTTTGTCGCAGCAATCCCAGAAAATCGTTGGATTCAAGACCGACAGAATCTCGTGACGGTTTATCACGAAGAGACCGGCGTCCTGCTCGGTGGAGGGAATACCAAACTTCAACCCTTGTGGAGCAATTTTTCGGTCGGAGACACCAGGCTACTCTCCCATAAGGAAGGCGATGCGAAACCGGATTTTCTGCCTAAGGGTGAACTCTACCATGTTCCCTCTCATGCGGGTTTGGTCGCCGATTCAACTATCGGGTTGGACCTTGAATATGGACCTGAGGACTGTCATATCCGTTTGGAAGTAGTGGATGATTTGACAATGGACATCACTGTGGGAACTGAAATGGAATCCACTCTTCAGGTCGCCGCCCATCTAACTCTTATCGTCGATCTGAAAGAGTCGGTCGTTTTGGGAAACGGAAAAGAACTCGATTTGAATGTGGACAAGGGTGAATGGACCGATCTCGCTGGATCGATTCGACATCGCGGCGCGAAATGGAACTTACCGGAGGATGCATCAATGTTCTGGCCGGCGCTGCCCCACAACCCCTATCGGAAGGATGGTCATGCTGGTTTGGGAGAAGGGCGGATTTCAGTACGAATTCCTCTCAATGATGTTTCTCCAACGAAGACCATTCGGGTTGAGATCGAATGACCAAAAATGTTCGGAACCTCCTGCTGTTGTGTGTCGGCACTCTTCTCCTCAGCGCCTCGCTCTATGCAGCGGGTGCGATCCGTCTGAACACGAACCTCCAGGCCGGGGACCAAGGAGCTTACCTCCATCTTTCTCTCGCACAGAAATCCGGAATCAAACTCACGGATGGAAACCGTCATCCTCTCTATTCCGCACTGTTGATCCCCTTTGCAAAGCGCACGCCGGATTTCTTTTCGATGGCTCGATGGTTCTCTTTCCTCGTGGGAATCCTTTTCCTCGCAACCGTTGCCTGGAATGAATTCAGGCGCCGAAACGATCCAACGACTGCATTATTATCGCTCGTCTTTCTCAGCCTCCATCTTCAGGTCGTGCGCACACTTTCCGAGATTTGGTGCGAACCGCTCCTCTACTTTCTGGTCTATAGCCTCTGGTGGAATCTCGACCGGGCCGGGACGAGTGATGGCGATGGGCTGACCACGACACGCTTTACCATCTTGGGTGGGGTGATGACAGGGTTGGTCTACCTCTGTAAAGGGACAGGCCTTCAGGTTGCAGCCCTTTTTTGGGTCACTGTTTTTGTCTTTGCTAAGAACAAGATGACTCCCATTCTTGGGGTGTGCCTGTTTGTGATTATCTCCTCTCCGCTTCTGATCTGGAACACAGTGACTTATCAGAATCCGATCTACAGTTTCGCCTCGACCCATAACATGTGGTTTGATGAAGCCGACGAGATTTGGTATGACGACCCCGAGGACCTTCCGACTTTAGGATCCTACTTGGAAACACACTCAACCGGAGAAATTGTCGGCCGCCTGGTTCGCGGCTTGGGTTTGGAATCGAAGATGGCCTTACAGCTTCTTTGGACCGATTGGAGACTTCCAGAGGGGAGCGCGGAAACTGCAATCTTCCTCCTGCTTTGTTTCAAAGTATTGTTTCTAGGCGGAATCGTCTTGAGTGTTGTTGCTTATCTGAGGGGTAGAGTAGGGAGGAGGGACTCGATCGGCTCAAAACCCGGTTGGACCTTTTTCCTGTTGATGTTGATGTTCATGTTCCCGGCCTTTGGTTGGTATGCCCAGCTGACCGATGCACCGAGGTTTCTGATGACCCTCATTCCCATCGCAGTGATTCTGATTGCCAGGTTTGTTTCTCGGTGGGCGCAGCATTGGTTTGTGGCGAGCGATAGAATGGTTTCCCTGATGAGTGTCACCGCGATGCTTGTCGTGACCCTTTTCTGTTTGGTGCAGACCTCATCGTTTTTCCTGAAGGTTCGCGTCATTCCTCCCCCCTCTCTCGATCCTCTAGCAGAACGGATTATAGAGGAGGTGAACGATCTCCCGAATTCGTCGAAAATCGCCTTCGGCCCGAGCCATGGTCTGCCCATCTGGATGTCGCGGCCCGATCTGGTATGGCGACCCACTCCTTGGAGAATCGACCTCGACCATTTCAATAAAATGCTCGAACGCGAGGATATCGACCATGTCTTGCTCGATGGTGAAACCCTGGCCAGAAGACCCTACCTCTCACCCCTGGCTGGTCCTACGGCGAGCGATGAGTATGGGTGGCCAATTCTTGCCCGCTTCCGAAGCGACTCTGGATTCTTTATTCTTTATGAAATCCCACAATAGGGATTTTTGAATGTTCCATCTCCCTGGTCATTCCCTGGAAAGAAGGAAGTATGAGAAAGAACTCCCCTATTCTGGTCCTGGTATTGTTTATGACTCTGTGTCTCTGTGCAGATGCCAGGCAGAAGAAAGAATATGATAGCGATGTCATTTATGACGAAAGCAAACTCCCCGCCTATACCCTCCCCAATCCACTTGAAACCGCCGAAGGTCGGATAATCGATACCCCAGAGGAATGGCACAACCTGCGTCGTCCACAGATCCTCTCACTCTTTGCCAACTTGGTATATGGAACCATTCCAGTTCCCTCGTCGCCTCTTCGGACCTCAGTGAAAGTGGAGGAAGAAGACACGGAATTTATGGACGGGAAAGCCACTCGCCGAAAAGTGTGGATACGTTTACGAAACGAGCAGGGTCGCGCCGACATGCGGATCGTGGTTTGGACCCCCAAGGCCTCGACAGATCCGGTTCCCGCCATCATGCACTTAAGCTTTGATGACAACCAATCCGACCGATTGGATCGAAGTGATTCCCACCCCGATCGTTTGAACAACGGGGTCCCCATCGGGGAATTTTTGGACCGGGGATACGCGTACATCTCCGTCTATCATGCGGACCTGGTGAGTCACAACGAGGTTGAGTTTAATCGCGGGATTCACCCTCTCTTTTTCGATGAGGGACAAAGTTTTCCGAAAGCCCACGAATGGGGAGTTCTTTCCGCCTGCGGGTGGACCGCCATGCGCGCCTTGGACCACATCGAAACAGACGATAGGATCGACAGCGACCGGGTCTTTCTCATGGGGCATTCGAAACTCGGAAAAGCAACCCTTTGGGCTGTGGCTCAGGACCAGCGATTCGCAGGCGCCATTTCCGCCCAATCCGGTTGTGGCGGAGCCGCCCTTTGGAGGAGACGTTCGGGAGAGACTTTGGAAAAGATCAGCCGTTTTCCCCATTGGCTTTGTGTGAACTCGAGAAAATTTATCAACCAGGAGGACGATCTCCCGCTCGACCAGCACATGCTATTGGCTTTGATCGCACCGCGCCCGGTCTATGTCGCGAGCGCTGTCGATGACACGTGGGCAGACCCGCGAGGGGAGTATCTATCGGCGTACTATGCGAGTCCGGTTTATCGCTTGCTCGGGAAGGAAGGCCTGACCTCCGAGGAGACACCGCCTGTGAGTGAGCCGGTTTACGAAACCGATGTGGGATACCACATCCGTCCGGGGGGGCATTCGGTAGATCTCTACGATTGGGAGCGCTTCCTCGATTTTGCTGATTTTCACCTTAAAAGATGAATCATCAGGTGACTCTGAACCTGTCAGATACGAAAAAAGAAAGAGGTATTTCAATGAGAATAATCAAACATGTCACAATCTTATCGGTGTTCGTGGCACTTGTTGTGACTCCAGTCTCGTCCCAGGCAGAGAAGAATCTGCAGGAACAGATCTACGAGGCCCGCGACAAGGTCTTTCCAGCCCTTGTCCATGTCCAACCGATTTCGGAAGTATTCCAGCGAGGAAAGAAAACCAAACAGACTGCTGTCGGTAGCGGAGTCATTGTCAGCGAAGATGGATACGTGATCACCAACTACCATGTCGCGGGTAAGGCTGTAAACGCAATCTGTACACTCGAGAACAAAGAGCGGATCCCCGCGACATTGGTTGGTGGCGATCCCCTGACCGATCTCGCAGTATTGAAACTGGATCTTTCCGAATATGACGGGAAACTCAATTGGGCAGAGATTGGCGATTCCGGAACCCTCGTCGCTGGCCAGTTCGTGCTAGCCATGGGAAGCCCGCTTGCCTTATCCCGGTCGGTTTCTCAGGGGATTGTCGGGTGCCCCGATCGTGTTCTGGACAGTGAGTTGACTCTCGATGACGGGGAGAGAACCGGCCACTACAATGTTTGGATTCAAACGACAGCCGCGATCAACCCTGGAAACAGTGGTGGACCATTGGTCAGCCTGGATGGATTGGTGATCGGAATCAACACACGCACCATCATGGGTGCCGATGGTCTTGGGTTTGCCATTCCTTCCAATGTGGTCAAGGAGGTTTATCGCCAGATCATCGAGAGTGGATCCGTCCGCAGGAGTTGGATTGGAGTCGAACTCCAGCCGCTTGAGAAACTCGCGATGCTCGTTGGGAATCCCGACCTCGAAGGCGTGTTAGTGGCTAATGTCGAACAAGGATCTCCGGCTAAAGCTAATGGGATCCTTCCAGGCGATTTGATCCTTTCCATCAACGAGAAACCGGTTCAAGCCAAGTTCGAAGAAGAGATTCCGGGAGTCCTCCAAACCATATCGGACTTTCCTGTGGGGTCCACACTTGAACTCAAGATCGCTCGGCTCGACGGAACACAAGATATTTCGCTGGTTACCCGGGAAATGGGTAAGACGACCGGGGAAGAGAAGGAGTTCAAGGATTGGGGAATATCAGTCCAACGTCTCACTCTGGCGCGGTTGCTGGACCTCAATCGCACCAGCCGCGAAGGGGTCTTGGTATCCAGTGTCTCGGGGGTCACTACTCGCGAATCGACCGATTTGGTCAAAGGCGACATCATCCTTGAGATTAATGGTGAGGAGGCTTCCGCAATGGAGGATCTCGAATCCCTCTATGACAAGTTCGGAGAAGAAAAACCGGATCGCCTCGTTCTCAAGACTGAACGAAATGGGACCGTCCATTTCACTGTGATCCTTCCAAAATATTCCGATGAGGATACGGGCGGTGAATCCTAAAGAGTAAATGCCCAATCCATATCACACCGTATTCGCACAAAACATGAGAGAAGGGTGGGGCAATCCTCCCAGGGATTGCCCCACTCCGCGTTTTGTGGTTTCGTCCCATTTGTAAACCATGACCCAGGACAAACAACTTTTTTACGATCGATTCGCGGATGAGTTCGATTCGAAGATGAACATGTACGACACCGAGAAACGGGTACGTGTCCTCTTCGAACAGCTCCTCCCCGAAGACCTCTCCGGCAAGCGCCTCCTCGACGCCGGCAGCGGCACCGGATGGTTCTCCAAGCGCGCAACCGAGCGGGGAGCTTCAGTCACGAGCATCGACATCGGCCATCAACTCTTGCGGAAGGTGGGAGAGAAGTGCGAGACCGATCGAGCGGCTTGCGATATATGCCAAACCGGACTCGCGGGAGAATCCTTCGATTTCATTGTCAGCAGCGAGGTGATCGAACATGTTCCCAATCCACGGTTGTCGATTACCGAATTGAACCGCCTGCTGAAACCAGGCGGCGTAATTGTTCTGTCGACCCCTAACAAGGTTTGGCATTTCGCGATCACCCTCGCGAACAAGATGGGCGCGCGCCCTTATGAAGGGTTTGAGAATTGGGTGGGGTATGGCGAACTCCGGGACTGGTTTGAAGAGGAAGGGTTGGTAGTTGAAAGCCAAATCGGCCTGCACCTATTCCCATTCATCTCATCGCTTTCTTATCCGATCCTCGATTTCATGGACCGTTTTGGGAAATCGCTCGGGCCCATCATGCTCAACCAGGCGATCCGAGCGCGGAAACCGGACGCTCCCTAACCATGTCCTCTCCCACTGACGAGTCGGGAGTGGTCGCAAGGTGGGCCACCGTCCTGACTCTCTTCCAGATCGCCAGCAAGATTCTTTACGCGGTCTTTCTGATCCTCCTGGGAAACCTCCCCGATGTCGCTTATGGCCGCCTCGAATACATGCTCGCATTAGGCACCGTTTTTGCCATCCTCGCCGATCTTGGCATCGAGGCTTGGCTCACACGAGAACTGGCCAAGGAACCCCGAGAGATGACCCTTGCCCTTCCCGGGATTTCAAGCCTGAAGGTTTGTCTGAACCTGATCTCCGCTCTGCTCCTGATTGGCTGGATGATGGGATGGGTGGTTGGGGAGTGGGAGGATTCGAAGGCGATCCAATTTGTGGTCGCCGGTTGCGCTTTCTATATGATCGCCTTGTCGACTCAGTCCTATATTCGGAGCATCGTTCGCGCTCACCACAGACTCGAGGTCGAGGGATGGATGGCGATGGTCGACAAGTTTTTTGTACTCGTTCTTGGAGTGGTCGCCTATTTTCATTTCGGTTCGCTCTTGGCCATGATCTGGACCTTTGTTCTGGCCAGCGGACTGTCTGCGTTCTACGGCCTCTTTCGGATCTCCCGGTTTCAGGCGCGCCTATGGCCCACTCCCATTCCCGATTTCGGTGTCCTGAAGAAGACTTATCCTTTCGCCTTGAGTTCGGTCTGCATCCTCCTCTTCTATTACATGGACCGTCTGATGCTCTATCAGCTCCTTGAACATGGGGATGTGGCGGTGGCAGGGTACTCACGCGGGTATCGTATCGTGATGGGTCTGCTCCTCTTTCCGCAGATGATGAGTGTCGCTATCTACCCAACCTTCTCGAAACTGTCCGATCACCCCGAAGAGAGAGTGCGTGTCGGGGCCTCCTCGCTTCAGACTCTCTTGTTTATCGCTTTTCCCTTGTTGGTGGGTGGCTGGGCCGTAGCCGGGCCGCTTCTCGATCTTCTGTTCCCGCATGGCGATCCTCTTTCCCCGAACTGGATTTGGGACAGGGCGATTGGCTGGGACGCATCGGTTGCGAACATCACAGAGGCATCCGTTTTGCGAATTCTCCTCCTCTCGTTACCCTTCATCTGCTGCAATTACCTCTTCGGTCCGGCCCTCAACGCTCTCGGGAAAGAGAGACTCAACTTGACCGCAAGCGCCATCACACTCCTTGCAAACATTGGATTGAATCTTGTTCTCATTCCAAATTACGGCCCAGCGGGCGCGGCAGTCGCCACCACGGCTACTCAGTTTCTCTATGCATCCTCGATGTATTTCTTTCTACGGAGGACCGAGGAGAGCTGGTTCAAGGGTTTCGCTGTTTGGAGGTTTCTCGCGTTGGCTTTGGGAATGGGGGGATTATTGACCGTGATCGGGTCGCTCCCAGTTTTTGTGACAATCCCTGTCGGCGGGTTGGCTTATTTGGCGGCAGTCTGGTTTTCGGGAGGTTGGCCGGAGGGGTTGCGGAATCTAATCCCCCGACGGTTCCGTCAGATTGAACCCTGACTCCGACTTCTCATATTTGAACCGACCATCTGTCGTAAACGGATTCATCGGGAGCCCAAGCAGGATTGGCGGATCTCCATCGAGGAGTTGGTCTAATTCGAGAGGGTAACGATCAAAAGTCTCATGGTAGTCCCTTAATGCCCTCCGCAGGATTCGCAGTGAGATCCCACAAAGTTTCTTCTTGGCTTCCGCAGTGATTGGGAGTTGCCCGCCCAACTGCAGTCCTATTCGGTCCGAAGACTGAAGGATCGATCCGATCATCCGTTCGATTTGACCCTGTAGCGAGGGATCGTCAGTGATTTCAGCCGCCCTTCGAAGCGATTTAAACCCCTGCTCGCGAGTCCCGCCCTTCACCC
>JAJDBZ010000402.1 GCA_029261095.1 Candidatus Omnitrophota bacterium
GAGACTTATAAGATTGATCTCATCCGAGGAGATCTCAATTCGAGTTCCGCAACCCCATTCCCTGTAATGAACGCAGCGACTGGATCGGATGTTTTCGGAAAGCCGGTCGACAACATTGGACAGAAGTCGATTCCCAACTACCCGGCATACGCTCAATCCTTCATCCAAGAGATCTCACTTCCGGGGACAGAAGAAACCGGAACGGTTTTTGTGGGGCAAAGGGAAGACCCATTTTACGCCAATCTGGGTGGCCTGTTCGATTTGGCGAACCTAAACCTGACCGGCCCCCCGGATGGTGGAAACAACACTTTCGCGGGTTCGAATGTCACGGCTATTGTCTTGGAACTCCCACCCTCCTTTCTGACAGTTGAGGATCCTGTCATCGGAGGTTGGACCACCGCGCGAACGACTGTGCCGCAAGGGGGCAACGGCGAGGATATCAATGGCGATGGTGTGGTCGACCCGCTCGACCTCATCTTGCTCGCCACCGCTTTCCGTCGAAATTCTCGGGCCAAAGCGGGTACAGTCGAACCACCGACAGCGACAGTCCAGGTTTCACGCCTTGGGCATCCCATGATCAAGATGATGTTTATGGGGTATGAAGAAAAAGACTCATTCAATTCCAGCCTGCCTCGAGATGACATACAGTTTTTAAACTTCATCACCAACCCTGTACTGCCCCAACACCTCGCCTTCCTGTTTGGCTTCCAACCACCCACGCAGTTCCCGCGTCAGGATCTGAGGAACTTCTTCACTCTTGGCATCGATGGATTGAACCTGCCCGCGAACTGCGCCGAGGCCGATATCCTTCGTCTCAACACATCGACCCCACCCAAGGGACTGAGGTCTCAGAACCCATTGGGGGTCATCGGGGGAGACACCGCGGGATATCCAAATGGTAGACGGCCCGCCGACGATGTCGTGGACATCATTCTCAGGGCGGCAATGGGAGCGCGGTTGACCGCCAACGAGGCTCCCGACGGTCAACTCGCCTACACCGATGGGGTTTCCATGGAGTCTCTTTCTTTCCCTGCGGTCTTTCCGTACCTGAACAATCCAGCGCCGGGGTCTCGGAACTGATTGATTGGGAACCAGAGAGCGGCATACTTTTTGTGGGGTCTCATCGCGCTTGCGGGGGATGCGTGTGCCCATGAGTTTTGGATCGAACCCTCAGCCTATCAGGTGCAACCCGACCAATGGATCCCCCTGAGACTTCGCATCGGTCAGAATTTCTCCGGCGAATACTTCCCGCGATCCTCCGGACTTATTCGAGACTTCATCGTGGAGGGGCCCGAGGGAACCTCTCAGGTTCGCGGCTTCGAAGGCGCCGATCCAGCCGGGTACATTCTTCCCGTCTCTTCCGGTTTGTACATCGTCGGCTATCAGAGTCTTCCGTATTCCAGCGAAGTGGAGGCCGCGACATTCGAGCGATACTTGATTGAGGAAGGTCTCGAGTCCATCGCCCTGATTCGCCAGCGTGAAGGAACTGTCGGTCAACCGGCTATGGAACATTTTTCTCGGTCGGCGAAAGCCTTACTGCAAGTTGGAACCGAAGAGTTCCGAGTTTCAACACAACCGATGAACCTTCGGATTGAACTTCTCCCCGATTTGAAGGGATTTCCATTGAGAACTGGAGAAAGAATTACTGTGCAACTTTTTTACGAGGGAGAACCTCTTGTCGGATCTCTCGTGTCCGCGTTTTCGAAGAAGAATCCGCTCGCGAAGCAGATGACGCGGACAGATAACGAAGGCCGTGTCACCTTTCGACTAAACGATTCCGGACCCTGGCAGGTAAAATCGGTCCACATGCTACCCGGCGACGGAACGGTCGACTGGGAAAGTTTTTGGGCTTCACTGACCTTCGAAGTTCAACGCGAATGAGGAATCCGCTCCCAGAAAGAATACCTTTGGTAGGTTGTCACATCGAATCATTCCCTGTATTAAGCGTGTTTAATATAGGGATTTCTAATTGGGGGGTCATCATGGGAAAACGCACCTTCATTCATTCATTCTTCGGACGCATCACGAAACCTCTGCTTTTTATGGCGCTCCTATTTGGCGCGACCTCGGGACAAGCCGCCACACATTATGTCAGCCAATTCGCGGGGGGCGCCAACAATGGTACTTCCTGGACGGATGCCTATTTCGATTTACAAACCGCCCTGGGTATTGCCAGCGCCAGTGACAGAATCTGGGTGGCGGCAGGGAGTTATATTCCCGGCGCGACGAAGGGCGCCACGTTTCAACTCAAATCGGGAGTGGCGATTTATGGAGGTTTCGAGGGCCTTTCGGGAACCGAAGGCGATTTCGATTCGAGGGACTTCAGGCGGTTCGTTACGATTCTGAGTGGAGATATCGATTTTAACGACAACGATATAGATCAGGATGGTGTCCTGGAGAATGTCGCGGAAATCGCCGGAAATAATGTCCGCCATGTGGTTACAGGGAGCGGAGCGGATGCGACGGCGATTCTGGATGGGTTCACCATCACCGCAGGCCAAACCGATAGCGGCGCTGGACTGTGCCCGGACCTCTGTGGAGGTGGGTTGTACAACGATGGAGGGAGTCCGACCTTATCCAATCTCATCTTTTCCGGAAACCAAGCGCAAACCGGTGGGGGGATGATGAACTCTATGGGCTTTCCACTTTTAATCAATGTGACTTTTTCCGGAAACGGCGCCGACTTCAGCGGAGGCGGAATGCAAAACGAGAGCGGATCTCCTCTCTTGGTCAACGTCGTCTTCTCAGGGAATTCAGCCGGAAATTCGGGAGGTGGGGGCTTATTCAACCTTGAAGGGTCCCCGATTCTGACCAATGTTACCTTCTTCAACAACGCAGCAACAATGGCTGGCGGAGGAATTCACAATGTTGTCGACAGCGATCCTATACTCCAGAACTGTATCCTCTGGGGGAATTCTTCCCCTCAGATACACAACGACGATGTGATCAGCATTCCGACCCTCACCGATTGTCTGGTCCAAGGAGGTTGCCCAGACGCACAGAGTGTCTGTTCCGGAGTGATTGATTCGACTCCTCTATTTGTGGATGTGGATGGGGTTGATGATTTCCTTGGAACATTGGACGACGACTTGAGGTTGTCGTTCGGATCGCCGGGAATCGATAGTGGTTCGAATGACGCAGTCATCGATGGGAGCGGGCCGGGGGGAACGACGATCGGAGGTATCGCTAATGATCGTGGGGGAAACATGAGACTCGGCGACGGTAACGCGGACACCGTCATCATAGTCGACATGGGTGCATTCGAATCCCCTGCCCCCATCCAGTATGTGAATGATAACGCGGCGGGCGCCAATACAGGCAATAGTTGGGACGACGCATTGAATGATCTACAAACCGCCCTGAATTGGGTCATTCCCAGGTCCCAGGTTTGGGTGGCCGAGGGCAAGTACGTTCCCGGCGCCCAAAGATCCGACACCTTCTCTTTAAGGTCTGGGACCGAGATCTATGGCGGATTCGAGGGTATAACCGGAACCGAGGGCGATTTCGGCTCCCGCGATTTCCGAACGTTTGTGTCGATTCTCAGCGGAGACATCGGCGGAGACGACTTGAATCTGGATTTGAACGGAATCGCCGAATCCGCCACCGATATCGCGGGGGGCAATAGTCTGCATGTGGTCGACATAAGCAACACAGACCTTACCGCAGTCTTGGATGGTTTCACCATCACTGCCGGTCAAACCGACACGGGGCAGGGTGTCTGCATCAATCTGTGCGGAGGGGGAGTCTACGGAGAGTTTGCGAGCGCCACCCTTTCGAACCTGACCCTTTCCGGAAACTTCGGGAATAGCGCGGGGGGGATGTTGATCAACGGGGGATCTCCTTTCATATCCAACCTCCTCTTCACGGGAAACTCGGCGATGTTCGATGGTGGCGGGCTGAGAATTGCCGGCGCATCGCCGACGATTGTCAACACAGTCTTCACCGGAAACGTCTCCGAGGATGTTGGGGGTGCAGGGATCAACAACAGCGACGGCGCCAATTTGCGACTGATCAATGTGACTTTTTCCAGAAACATTTCCGCGTCCGGAGGGGCGGGCGGAATTGCGAACGATGGCCAGAGTTCGGCGACTCTCGAGAACTGCATTCTCTGGGGAAACAGCATCAACGGGTTCACTGGTCCGAGCGCTCAGATCAGCAGCGATTCATTGATTATTAGCCCAACCGAGATCCTTTTTGGGAAAGTCACCGTTAGAAATGCATTGATCGAAGGCGGTTGTCCACCCGATGTCACCTGTGAAACAACCATCATCGACAGCGATCCCTTGTTTGTGGATGTGGACGGCCTCGACGATACAATCGGAACGCCTGATGACGATCTGGGTTTGATGGTGGGTTCCCCCGCACAAAACGCTGGAGACAATGCCGCGCTTCCAGCGGGAGTCATGACCGACCTCGCAGGGAGTACGCGTATCTTTGCCGGGACAGTCGACCTGGGCGCTTTCGAACTTCAGACGCTCCCACCCACTGCCACCCCGACACCGACGTTTACCCCGACCGCGACTTCCACCTCAACGGTGACATTTACCCCCACCAGTACGCCCACGGCGACGTTCACCCACACAGAGACTCCAACGCCAACAGTTACCATGACCGCGACCTCCACTCCCACCCGAACACCCAACTATGATGTCAAACCGATTCCCCTGGACGGAAAGATAGATGCTCGAGATCTCATCGAGTGGTACGAACGGATCGTGACAGATCAGGAGGAACCTGTTCTGCTCTTCGATTTCGCACTCTACTGGCAAACCACTAGTAAGGGGCAAAAATAGAAAAGGGGGTCAACAAGCGCTTCCAGCCGGGAACGAATTCCCACGCTCGCTAACCCCCCTCGGTTACAGGGGAGTTGGAAGTAGACCGGTCTTCCGGTCAAGGTCCTTCCAGAGTTTTTTTCAATCATCGGTCATATCGACCCTGATGTTGATATCAAGACTCATGCCAGTTAGATAAAAACCCAAATCAGACGGGCTTCATCAATTAAATCAAATATATCAAATGTTTCCTGGTAGGATTTTGAACCGTTTCAAGGAAGCCCTGCGGTACGTTTTGCCGCCAGGGAACATTTTTTACTCACTCGAGGCAGCTCGGTGAGGGATAGCACTAGGGTTAGAAAAATCAATGGATGGAGGGAAGTGGGAATAATCTTTTAAAATTTAAGACCTTGAATAAAGTAAGTTGCCCACTTCCCTCCAATCACAGAGAGTATATATCAGAACCCGTTAAAAATCATCAACTTTTTTGCTCCTCTAGACTCCATCTTAAGTATGATTCGATAAAGGCATCCAGGTTCCCATCCATCACAGAGGTGACATTACCCGTCTCCTCGGAGGTTCGGTGGTCTTTGACCATATTGTAGGGATGAAAAACATAAGATCGGATCTGATGACCCCAGCCGATTTCTTTCTTGACCCCCGATGCAGCGGCGAGTTTCTCTTCCTGTTCTTTTTGTTGTTTCTCATAGAGGCGAGCCCTGAGAACCTTCATGGCTGTCGCACGGTTCTTGTGTTGAGATCGCTCGTTTTGGCAAGAGACCACGATACCTGAGGGCAAGTGGGTAATGCGCACAGCTGAGTCAGTCTTGTTGACATGTTGGCCCCCGGCTCCGCTGGCGCGGTAGGTGTCCACACGCAAATCTTTATCATCAATCTCGACATCGACTTCGTCCTCGATTTCAGGGACGACTGTCACCGAGGTGAACGAGGTATGGCGCCGACTTTGAGAGTCGAAGGGGGAGATACGGACCAGACGGTGAATGCCATGCTCAGCCTTAAGTCGACCATGGGCGTATTCGCCCTTCACCCACAGAGTCGCGTTCTTGACTCCGGCCTCGTCTCCCGGCTGGTAATCAATCACTTCGACTTCGTAATCTTTTTGTTCGAAGTGTCGATTGTACATCCGCAGCAGCATGTCGGCCCAGTCGCACGATTCAGTGCCTCCTGCCCCAGGATGGATGGTGAAATAACAATTTCCGGCGTCATGTTCACCAGAGAGCGTGAGCTGGAGTTCATAGCTGTCGACCGCTTTGGTTAGAGATTTGAGTTCAGATCGTATCTCGTCCCCCTCCGATTCGGCCTCTTCCTCTTCGGCCATTTCGATCAGAGTCGCAAGGTCCGCCCCGCGGTCGGCCAAAGTCTCATGAGTCTCGATCGCTGACTCAAGGCGCTTGATGCGACGGTTCAAGTCCTGAGCCTTCTGCTGATCATCCCAAATATTGGGATCTTCTAGTTGAGGTTTCAGTCCTTCGAGTTCGGAATGCATGCCGACGATGTCAAAGCCGGCCTCCGATATCGGTCACCCGGAGTAGTAAATCTTTTAAAGCCTGGCTCTGTTCTTCAAACATGATTCGCTCGTTTCGATTTGGAATAAGAATCGGATCTTTTTTGAAAGAGCGTGGAATATAAGGACTCTGCAGCGGTTTTAGAAGCTACTCGGTCAGAAAGGTGAAGCAAAGACCCTTCCCTAGCGGGTCCTACACTTTTCCACTAATCTTTTGGTTTTTACTTTTTACCAACCGCAAGAAGGAGAAATGTCTTGACACAGCAGCCACCCCAGCCTCAGCCACAACCCCAAAACGCCAGCTTGAATTTCGATCACATCAAGCGATCCATCGCCGTCGCTTCGGGTAAAGGGGGTGTGGGTAAGTCGACCTGTTCAGTGAATCTGAGTGTCGCACTTGCAGAATTGGGAGCGAAAGTCGGTTTGATGGATGGAGACATCTATGGGCCCAATGTCCCCATGATGATGGGTGTCACCACGCCACCCGAACTGGTGGAAGGAAAACTCAAACCGGTCGAAAAGTATGGGGTGAAAATGATTTCGATGGCATTCTTCCTTGAGGAGGACCAACCAGTGGTTTGGCGCGGGCCGATGATCCATGGCGCGATTCGACAATTCCTGTCCGATGTCGATTGGGGTGATCTCGACTATCTGCTGATCGATCTCCCCCCAGGGACCGGCGACGCTCAACTCTCACTTTCTCAAACGATCCCACTGACTGGATCGGTCATTGTCACCACTCCGCAAGGAGTTTCCCTCGCGGACGCGAAAAAAGCAAAAGTCATTTTCGACAAAGTCAACGTTCCCATACTAGGTGTTATCGAGAACATGTCCTATTTTTCGATTCCTGGGACTGGGGAACGCCATGAGATTTTTTCATCGGGTGGTGGAAAGAAGTTCGCCGAGGATTATGGGATCGCATTCCTCGGCGATGTCCCACTATACATAGGAGTGCGCGAAGGCGGGGATGAAGGCAAACCAATCGTCCTCCGTGAACCAGAATCAGAACCCGCGCTGGCTTTTAAGAAAGCCGCTAAGGCGGTGATGGAGATTTGTGACAG
>JAJDBZ010000403.1 GCA_029261095.1 Candidatus Omnitrophota bacterium
ACTCCACCGCTTGTGCGGGCCCCCGTCAATTCCTTTGAGTTTCAAGCTTGCGCTCGTACTCCCCAGGTGAGGCACTTAATGCGTTAGCTACGGCACGGAGGGGGTCGATACCCCCCACACCTAGTGCCCAACGTTTACGGCCAGGACTACCGGGGTATCTAATCCCGTTCGCTCCCCTGGCTTTCGTGCATGAGCGTCAGTTACGGACCAGAGCGTCGCCTTCGCCACCGGTGTTCCTCCTGATATCTACGCATTTCACCGCTACACCAGGAATTCCACGCTCCCCTTCCGCACTCAAGTCAACCAGTATCTGAAGCAGTGTCTCGGTTGAGCCGTAGACATTTCACTTCAGACTTAATCGACCGCCTGCGCACCCTTTACACCCAATAAATCCGAACAACGCTTGCTCCGCCCGTATTACCGCGGCTGCTGGCACGGACTTAGCCGGAGCTTCTTTACTAGGTACCGTCAAATCCTCAGGCTATTAACCTATGAACCTTTCTTCCCTAGCGAAAGCAGTTTACGATCCGAAGACCTTCGTCCTGCACGCGGCGTCGCTCGATCAGACTTTCGTCCATTGTCGAAGCTTCTAGACTGCTGCCTCCCGTAGGAGTCTGGGCCGTATCTCAATCCCAGTGTGGCCGGTCACCCTCTCAGGTCGGCTACTGATCGGAGCCTTGGTGAGCCATTACCCCACCAACAAGCTAATCAGGCGCGGGCCTATCCCTAGGAGGCAGGTTCCGAAGAATCCCCACCTTTGGTCTCAGGAACATGCGATCCCGAGACATTATGCGGTATTAGCACCGGTTTCCCGATGTTGTCCCCCACCTAAGTGAAAGTTGCCCACGTGTTACTCACCCGTTTGCCACTCTACTCATCACCCGAAGGTGACTTTCGCGTTCGACTTGCATGCCTTATCCACGCCGCCAGCGTTCGTTCTGAGCCAGGATCAAACTCTCCGTTGACATTTGATCTTTGGTTGCGACAACCCTTTTTAGGGGGTCATCGGATTTGTTTTTTTAAACTGGAGTACGACTCATCACAGATGGACTTTCGCCCTTTACTGCTGGAATCTATTTTGGACTTTTTTTTGGACTTTTTTGACTGCAAATGTGAGTAGGTTGTCAAAGAACATCCCGTTTTTTTTGTTGAACGGGCGAAAGGGGATAATACGCCTCTGGGGGTTTGAGTCAAGCGGCCACGGGCCTGTGCCGTGATTCAGAAGCATAACATCAATAGGGTCAAAGGGTTACACCTGAACTGGCATTTAACTTTGCCCCGGGGGTGGAGATCAGGCACCCTCATGGCCGTGCGTTTTCAGCAGTCTCCCTTAATACGCCCTGCATTTTCGGTCATTCTCTCCTCTATGGCCATTCCAACTCGCGGGGGTGTGGTTGAGATTCAACCCACATTCTCAAGATGAAAACACTCAGAAACCTGCTCTCGGATTATCGATGGGAATCGGTCCTCTTCGGATCGCATTTGATAACTCGGGTGCTCGCCTTCGCTTTCGGCATGCGTTTCGATTCCAGTTCCATTCCTTATTTTTACCAATACCTCGACCCTGATTGGCTCAGGGAAGATTTCTGGGGAAACCTTTTCTACCTCCACTCTCAACCACCCCTGTTCAACTTTTTCTTGGGACTTGGCTTCCAACTTCCAAGTCACTTGTGGAGGTATTTCTTCTGGGGTTGGTACCTCCTTTTTGGTTTGGCCATTACTCTGTTGCTTTTCAGGATTCTGGTTCGGCTGGGAATCTCTCACGGTTGGGCATGCGCCATCACACTTATCTACTGTTGTTCTCCCGGATTCATGTTGATGGAACTTTGGCTGTTCTATCCCATTCCTGTGGTACTCATGCTCCTTTGCATGATTCTCATGGCCCATCGTTACACCATCGATGGAAGGACTCTGGATGGCCTCCTGTTGTTTTCCGCGGCAGCCGGCATCGCGCTAACACGCTCCGCCTTTCATCTCGTCTGGTTAATCCCAATTGTTCTCCTCGTTGCGCTGGCTCGCCGCAACCTTAAAAAGACCGCTCTGGTCGCCCTCATCCCCTGCTTACTCGTCGTTGGATGGTATACCAAAAACCAAGTCGTATTCGGAAAGTTTGTCTCCAGCACCTGGTTAGGGATGAACTTCTCTCGCACCACTGTCTTTCAATTGGAGAAGGAGACACGCTTGGATCTGATCGAATCGGGCGTTCTCAGTCAACAATCAAAACATGGGCCGTTCAAGCCCCTCGAGGTTTATGGGGATCTGATTCCACCGATGGATCCGACCGGAATACCGTCTCTCGATTTGGAAATGAAATCGGAGGGTTATGTCAATCTAAACCATCTCGCTTACATCGCGGTTTCGGATGCTTACTGGAAAGACTCGCTGGCGGAAGTGAGGTATGACCCGGAAAGATTCTTGATTTCATATCTGCATTCTTTAGGAATCTTCTTTAACCCAACTAGTGAGAACGACTTTCTGGTGGAGAATCTAACTCATATCTCATACCTCGATGAAGCGTACAATCGATTGGTTTGGTGGAGGTTCATTGAGTTCGACTGGAAAACCGTCAACCCGTCCACAAACAAGTTCCAAATCCTACTCATGACATTCACTGGGGGGTGCGGGTTTTGGGTGCTGGCGATCGGACTCTGTCTCTCCTGGGGAATCTACAGGGGAGTAAAACTCATTCATTCAGGTGAGAACCGAGCCAAGGGGGTTGTGCTGCTGCTGATCGCGTACAACGTGGCCTTCGTCACCATCGTCTGGAATCTGTTTGAATACAGCGAGAACAACCGATTCCGATTTCTAATCGAGAGTTCGGTTCTCATTGCGACCGCCACATGCGGTCAGGAGTTCCTCAGAAGAATCCGGAAAGATCGGTGAACTCCTTGCGGGCGAATTGGGTCATGCGGAATCCTCTGCCTACTTCTTCCGGATTCTCTCCAAAAAGGCGGCCATCCCTTCGGCCAACTCTTTCGGACGCTCGACTGTCAGACTATGGGATGCGCCCGAGAACCATTGGATCTCTATGTTCGGACGCTCTGGAATGTACATTTCTTCGCGAGTTGGCTTGGGCCGGTTCCGGTCTCCATAAAACTCGATGATCGGAATGTCCGTGGTTTTCATGAAATCGAGACCATTCCATTTGCGCCATATAGTTCCAAACTGGTTCATGGCCTCTTTGCCCCAAACAGTCTCCACTCGCAGCCTCCTTTCGGCACGCTCCCTGAGTTGCTGTGGAGATTGTGTGCTTTTCATATCGGCCTGAAAGGCTTCGGTCGCAGTTTTGTAATAGGTCCAACCTTCAACCGATAGGATTCCCAATGTTCTCTCTGGAGACACCTGGCCAATCTCTTTGGAAATCATTCCGCCCAGGCTGTGTCCGCCAAAATAGGCTTTGTCGATTCCCAGTTGAGTGAGCAACCAGAGAACGTTTTGCGCGAGTTCTTCGATGGAGTTTTTCGGCTTCGGAGGCCAACTCCCGCCATGACCTCGCATATCGATCAGGATGGTGGGAAGATCTGATGGAAGGGCCCTCACCACTTCGTTCCATTGAGTGGCGTCCGAGAAGGTGCCTGGTGTCAGGACCAGTGGCGCGCCGACGCCTGCACGGTATAAGCAGGACAATGTGCCATAATCGTCGGCGAAAGTTCGACGCTCGAAGCCCGGAAGTCCCTGGTGGTGATCCAACGTGATCGCCCCGACATTCCACTCCAGATCCGAATATTTGTCATGGTGGTCCTTGCGGTTGATCCCTTGGATGAGAAGACAGGCGCGAGCGGGATCGTATTCCATCATTGGGTCGGACCCCGACCGTATAAACTCGCCGTGAGAGACCTCCTCCGTCCACCGGGGGTGACCGTCCCAATACTTCAGAGACTCACCGGTGGCAAATCGATCGCTCGCTTTCTTCCAGGGGCCGAGCGGCGTTTCCGCTTTAGCCAACCCGAAACCGCGAGTACCGCCTTCGCCACGAAGCTCATATAGAAGGTGGTACTCTTCAAACCCTCGAACTTTATAAACATGAACCGCTTCATGGACAGGCCCGAACACAGTTTTCGGCTCCCCCCATCCAGAGGGAAAAGACTCTAGTGAGGTCGACCGACAAACAACTTCATGGTGATCTCGGGTGTAAAAGAGATACGCATGTTCATTGTCACAGATGACCCAGAAATCAATCCATTTTTCAGATTCATCTTTCTTGAGCAGCGTCTGGGGCCCCGTCCACGAATCGGGGTTGGAGATCTCTCTAGTGGTTGAATAGCAGGGTTGGTAGTTGGAGTCCCGAGTTTGGTAGATCAAATACCATTTATCGCGAGGAGTGAAATAGAAAACCTGAGGGGCGGCCGCGTAGGAATCGGATATCCCTCGAATCTGGGAGAGTTTTCGTTTCTGTGAAGCCTTGAGAAGCGAAATCGATTCTGCGGAGGCATAGCCGATAGAGTAATTCCCCATACCTCGGGCGGTGAAAAACAGATGCCAGGCATTGTCAGCGTAGACAACGCTTGGATCCTTCACCGCTGTCTCGGCAAAAGACCTGGAAGGGCCGTACTCGAGGAGGGGGGTTGGGCCAACCTTCCATTTCAGTGATTCGAGACTCTGGCTATGGGCATCCTGGGAAAAGACGACGAGAACGAGCACCCCAATCGTGATCGTAAGGATTGAAGAAATGGATTTCATTCTAGATCGAACCCTCCTTTTCCGGCTTGAATAAGGGAGTCTGGCGCGGAAGGATTTCGACCGAGGAAACACCTGGAATTTGATTGAGACGGTCCACCAAGATTTCCGATGCAACCACCCTGGTGGGTGGAAATATTTTTCTTCTCCTCCGGATAAAGTGGAGGGGGTTGAGGGAATCAGGAGCACCTATTTCAAGCAGGGTCGAGGAATCGCCAAGGTCCTGGGAGAACCAATCAGCCAAGCCACGAAGGTCATCAAGAAGAGCTGGCTTGGGATCACCGGCGACAACGCGGATCCCGGCCCAAGCACCCTGTTTCTTGATGAGGTCGGGGACAGATTCGATTCCGATCAATCTAAAAGTCGGAATCCGGTGGCTCCCTTTCTTGGGCCTCGATGTCACGTCGACGATGATGCAAAGGGGGTCCCGAAAGTGAATTCTATGGCCGTCGAGACGTGGCTCCGGAATTGTCTCTTCAGGAATCGTGGAAAGCGAAACCCCATCGGGGTCTTCGACCATGAACGATCCAGTTTGAGTGTGAAGGAGGAAGTAGATCGCTACATTGCCGGAACTCGCCGCCTCTCCTTTTTCTATGGATGGATGAGGCTTCGAGAAAATTTCTAGATCATAAACCCACCCTGCCTGGAGCCCGGCCGAGGAAGACGGGTTTCCTGTCCCCTCCCTCCAATGAGCGGGAATGGCTGAATGGAAGACGTCCAAGGGGTCTCCACTCAGGGGAATCCTTAATCCCGAGATCTCCCATTCAATCGGTTTTTTTAGCGCGCGCTCGGGTGAGGATGGGATCGAAATCGATTCGCCCGAAATTCCGTGAGTCTCGCCGAGTTCGAAGAGAGTCTGTTGGAGTGAATCTTTCTTTGAACTGCGTCGTTCATAGCGATCGACCGCTATCTCCAGAAGTTTTTCTCTGTTGGGTTCGCAACCTTCGAAGTATCCGAGATGGATCAGAGACTCCACCAATGAGAGAGTGAGGACGCTTTCGTTTTTCCTAAGCCATGATGCGAAATGGAAGGGTCTAGCATCCTTTGGGAGTGCCATAAACAGATTGTGCGGGGATCCATATCGGCGGTTCCCTGTCAGTTCGGTCGCGATGCTGGGACCGATTCCATAAAGATCGATTAACCCGAGCGTCAATTCTGCGCGTTGTTTGGAGGTCGAAAAGGGAATCGCTTCCAAATGTCGAGGGACTCGAATGGAGCACCCACTGCCTCGCAGCATCCGGTAAAGAGTTCTCCTTTCCTCCAATTCATGGGTGTAGAGATAAGAGGAAAGCGCGGCCCATGCACAGGGATCGGAGACATAGGCATCTGTAGCCGCGAGAACCTCCGCGGCCTTCTTCAAGAAAACGATCCGTTCTGGCAAGGGGTTGGGATGCCCGAGGAAATCGAGGAACTGCTGACGGTCCTCTGCGGTAAACGGAGAGAAATCGTTGACAAACTCGGAATAGAATGATCCATCCTCGGTCCCTCCACCTAGAAAATCTTTGACGCGCTCAGTGTTCCATTCAAGAGCTTCCGAGAGGGCAGATTCAAGAGTCTCTCGGTAGAGTATCCAACCGCCCGTCGGACGGGTGCGCTGTTCCAGAACGCTGCTTAGTCGACCCGTCACTCGGGGGTCCAGTTTGGATTGCTTTAAGAGAAGGTCCCAAGCCTCCCACCAGGGAGGTGGCGAAGGAGAATCCCCGCCGAAAGGATTCGACTGAGCTCGAACTCGGTAGGTGGGTCGATTCGACCAAAAGGTCCAGTGGTAGGCAAGCGCGAGGTAATCGGCAAGTTGATTCAGGGTTTGGGGAGACGATTCTGTT
The DNA here is from genome assembly GCA_029261095.1 of Candidatus Omnitrophota bacterium. Lineage (GTDB taxonomy): Bacteria > Hinthialibacterota > Hinthialibacteria > OLB16 > OLB16 > JACKFH01. Next base: position 6,501 of record JAJDBZ010000403.1, read on the forward strand.
AACCATTTCCAAAGCAGCGGCCGATAACCGGTCGATTCCGGGAGAGTGAGAAGTCGGGTGAAGGATGGCGACAACCCCATAACTTCAAAATGACCAGAATCGTCGGCGTAAGGCTTCCCATAAAACACTTGCCCCTCATGTCTTTCGATCCAATCGGTGACCGACTCATGAGGGATCTCCGCTTCGTCAGAGGTATCTGTCACACCGCGATACCGAGAGGCCGAGGCGAGAGTCAGGAGAGCCTTGGAACCAAGGACTAGATTTAATCCTCCGAGAAGGTTTCGGTCACCATGATCGAATGACACAAGTCGACTGCTCTCATCGTCGGCTGTGGGATGGAAACCGAGTGCGCGACCCGAAAGGTGTAGAGAGAAAACGGGGTGAGTGGAGTGTTGTTGATCAACGAGATAGCGAGGAAGGTGCGGCGGGTGATCCGGCCGATTCCCCCCAAATCCGAATTCCTCCCATTGCGAAAGTATTTGAAATCCGACTCGTTGAAGTTTCGATTCCGAGAGTGGAGATAGATGCTTTAGGAGGACAGTTTTTGAGATTCCAACCAACTGTTCGGCGGCGGTCAGCAGGTGTTTTTCCCAACCATGCGGACACTCCACCTCCAGGGTCAACGATTCGACCGATGAACTCGAGAGGGGTCTTGGTTCGAAATTGAGGTTCGCTCGAATGGGATCGACACGAGAGAGACCCAATATGTGGGCAAACAATGAGGATGCGATCCAATCCTCGGCAACCCTGAGGGTCCCTGGAGGAAGCCCGGTCCGACGGCGCAAGTCCCAGAGGAAAAGAAAAAGAGTGGGCCACTCGGTCTGCTTGAAGAATTGAAACTCTTCATAAAGGCGGTCTTTGTATTCGGGTCGTTTAATCAAACCGATAGAGATGGCCACCTCTTGGGCGAGGGTCCAGAAAAAGGAATGGGTATCGGTCCCGCGAGGTGAGGGATAGACCGGGGGCGATGACCGAAAGTGACGGGTGAGGTCGCTTTCCGGCGGAGTCATTTTTTCCACACGGGAGAGTGCGCCCGATAAACCTTGAAATGCAACCTGGATCCCATGGGGGTGCTCGAGGGTCAGTTGCGAGTCAATCTCATACGGGGGTCCGGTATCGAACAAGGTCTTCTTTGCCAATCCCCAAAAACGTTCTCCGGTGTTGCGATAGGCCATCCAATGGACGGCAAGTGGAGAGATTTTCTTTGGGAGCTTCTCCAACCGGTCCACCCGAAGGCCGAGTGCGAGATCGTCGGAGCCGGAGTAGAGACCTCCAAACGATGTCCGAGAGCGCGGGAAGAGGTTGAGCAGTGGTTCCAGGTAGGGCGCGGTCCGCCAGCTCCGTCGACCGGAAACGACTCGTTCGAGTATCGAGCCGGGGGGACCGAGAATCAGGTGCAACCCGTCCGTCGATTCGGCAAGCAACTCTTTGGGGATACAACCATGGGGGCTGTCGAGCGCTCTTTGCTGGAGGCCGAGGAGAGTCTTGAAACCGCCTGGATCGAGGGCGATCAGGGTAACCCATTCATTGCTCGACCGGGGGCCATCGGTATGATCCTGGATCGCGAGATCGAAAACATCGCGTGCCTGGTCCGCCCCTCCGCTGCTGTCGCATGAAATGTTTAGAGTCATTCCCAACAGCGGATGAACCGACCGTTCCCGACATGCCTTGAGGAAAGAGGGTGCGGCTCGGAGAGATAGAAAATCGACCAAGGCGACCGTCCGGTACCCGGCATCGGCGGCGGCCTCGACGAGTGCGGCGGCTGGAACGATGCCCGAGGGTTCGTGGTGTTGAGAGTGGATAGCGATTAAGGGCCCGGTTGGCATAAGTGGGTGATTTTTTCGAAACCGGACCTTCGGGGCAAGACCCGAGGGAATCCAAGAGTCCTGACTCCCTCCAGGGTTGGTGGTACAACCCCTTCCATGGCATTCACCCTCGGTCAACGTCTCTTCGCCCACGGCGGGGTCTATGTCGCTTCCCGTTTGGCAAACCGCTCGATATCCATAGTTTTGCTACCGCTTTATGCACATTACCTGGGGACTGAGGGGGTTGGAATGGTACGTGTGCTGGCGCCTCTGGGGGTTTTTGCCTCCCTCCTCTTGTCACAGGGATTGGCTGCCGCATGGTTTCGCCTTCGATTCGACCAAGATGGGTTCAAAGAGATGAGAATCTTTGAAACAACAATTGTTTGGTACCTCTTACTTACTACCACCTTGGGAATAATCGTTGTTTCGCTCATCGGTGATTTCCTTTCGAAATGGGTCATCCGAGGCATCCCTTTTTACCCACTCGGGTTTCTGACTCTGGTGGGCGCGGGTCTCAATGTATTTGTCAATTTGTATGAGAGGAAACTCCAAGCCGAACAACGGCCGATCGCATTTTCAATATTCAGCGGAGTGAGAACTCTACTCACTCTCCTGACTATCATTTCGTTTGTAGCTCTCCTTAAGTGGGGTGTGCTTGGAAAGGTAACAGCAGAGTCAGTCTCCGCTCTCGCCCTTGCATCAGGTGCTATATGGATGATCCGTCCATTGGCACCCAATCACATTAGCAAGGCCCGACTCAAGGAATGTCTAGCTTTTGGGTTACCAATCATTCCACACAGTATGGCGGTTTCAATCAATGAGATGGTTGGAATTCTTGTTGTGAATGGACGGCTGGGATTGGAGAACGCGGGTATCTACGCTGTTGGGCTTCAATTCGCGGCGGTCTCCACGGTCCTGGCCGTCGCCCTCAACCAGGCCTATAGCCCCATGTTCGTGAAAAACCTAAAGGAGAGTGACAGAGCCGAAGAAAAAGGTGATGTTCAAAAAGCAACCCTGCTCAGAGAGCAGGTCGCAAGGTCGAATTTGTTAATGCCCGCTATTGTTGGTTGTTTCGGGATTGCCATTGCTTGCGTTGCAAGGGACACAATTCAATTTCTGACTCCTGAAGATTTCCATACTGCTTGGAAAGTCGTTTGTCCGATTACTGGGGGGATTGTCGCCATTTCCTTCTATAGCTCTTTCAATCAGTCCGTGTTCTACAATCCCAAGCGGGTGAAGTGGGTCGCATTGGTCAGTATAGCAACCGCCATTATCAACATCTTTGCAAGCTTCGTCCTTGTCGGTTGGTATGGTCTCATGGGAGCGGCTTTTTCAGGATTGATCTCTAATACGGTAATGGCGTTCCTCACGCTTCTGCTGGGAAAGAGCGCAACTCAAGTGCCATATCGCTGGATGCCCACTTTTGGGGTGGTTGGGTTGCTTTCCATCGATTTGATTGCCGTTTGGTACCTGGATGCTCTAGTCCAGGTGCCACTTCTCCGTTTCTTCCTTAAGTTAATGACCACCGCGACACTCACGATAGTCATCCTGAAAATGGCGGGGATCGCACCGAGACATCTCTTCAGATTTGCGAATAGCCTCCAACAGAGGGCAAAACTGGGGAGAACAAAGAAATAGTAACTTCCGTAAGATATTGATTTACTTGTCGAGCGACACGTGATATCATCTAGCGATTCACTTAGCGATTTCAATTTGCTTTTTTTCCTGACCGCCACCGAATGTCGTAGAGGAGACAGAAAATGCCTCATTCGCGTTTGACAAACTTCTTTCAAAATTATGGTGTGACATACTTGGTTGTTTTGCTTTCATTCCTGCTGTCAGCAAACCAATCGGTACAATCTGATCCAGTAGATTTCAATTTAACCCAATCTTTCTTCAATCCGAACCCGACAGGGAATGACAGTTTCGGCGCAAGAGTTGCATTTGCTGGAGACTTCGTCCTAGTTGGTTCCTACCGCTCAACCGTGACGGCCTCTCAAGACGGGGTCGCCTACCTGTATCACGCGATTACTGGCGAACTTGTTCGTACATTCAATAACCCCGAACCAGCTGTAGATGATCTGTTCGGTTCGGGTGGTGCCTGGATAGGAAATGATTTGGTCGTTATCGGCGCGCGGGGTGATGACGTCAATGGATTGAGCGCGGGTCGGGCATTTGTCTTTAGTATACTAACGGGGGACTTGGTGAATGTCTTGGAGAGTCCCAACCCTACAGGCGCAAGTTTATTCGGACACCATGTTTACCCTTTGGGCGAAAACGTGTTGATTTCCGCACCCCGAGATTCGATCAATGGAGTCGCTACCGGAAGAGTCCATCTCTTCGATCCACGGTCGGGAAGTCTCTTGCAAACCTTTGAGGACCCCAATCCCGCTGAGGGAAATCAGTTTGGGTGGAATATCGATGGTTACCAAGACTATGTGTTGGTAGGCGCTGACCGTGACGACACACAAGCCGACGATGGTGGAATCGCCTACTTGTTCCGGGGATCCGACGGACAACTCCTACAGACTTACCAGAACCCTTTCCCGGGATCGGGCGATCGCTTTGGTGGCGGAACAGCAATTGTCCAAGGAAGATTTGCGGTAATCGGCTCGGCCTTCGATTCAACCATGGGAACAAAGACAGGCTCCGCATTTGTTTTTGATCTTCTTTCGGGAAACTACCTTCGTGGCCTGTACTCACCTAATCCACAGCGGGATTCCCTTTTTGGGGTCACAGCCTCATACAATGAGTTCGCAATCATCGGCGCCCAACAAGAAGCCAATGGTGGCCGAGCATATTTATTCAATCCCGATGGTGGAGATTTGGTCCACACATTTATTGATCCGGTGCCGGGTAACGGTGGAATACAATATGGGGCTAGGTCTGCCGGTTACCGAAATAAAGTGCTGGTAGGAGCCTTTGCCGACGATACCGCGGGCTCCAACGCGGGAGCCGCATTCCTTTATGAAACTCAACCCTCGGTCTGGTGTGTTGAATCGGGAACCGTCGACTTTCAATGTGCAGGTTCGTTCGCGGGTATGGGGAGCACCGAGGAGGTAAGAATCCAGATTGTGGTGGGAGATTCAGGAGGATCGGGCTGCGATGTTACGACAGTGGATTCCGAGTCTGTCTTGGTTGATTTCGCAGTGGACTGCTCGTCATATGTTGGCCTTTCGAGTCCATCCTGTCCGGAGATTCTCGATGGCCTTGTTACACAACTCGGGCTGAACATCACGGCTCAATCGAAGGGACAACTGGAATGGAAATCCGAATCTCTAGGTCAAGTGGAAATCTATGGTCAAGTTCCATTCTCGCTTCTTGTTCATAGTTCAGAATCGGGCGCCGCAACCGATGAAAGTTATGTTCTTGAAACCTGTCCGATTGTAAACCTGTGCGATGGAATCGAAGGTAATGAGATTGGGGTCGGCCACACCGACGGTTTGGCCATAGAGTTCCAGAAATCCATCTGCCCTCCAACTCCAACGCCAACCTCTACAGTGACTCCTTCGAACACTCCGAGTCCAACGCCAACATCCAGTAATACCCCGACGAATACATACACACCCACTCCGACATTTACGCCAACACCGACCAATGCACCTCCATCTGGACCTGTCGTTAGTTTGATGCCGCTAGATCCCAACACGTTGGCGGATCTTGTTTGCAACGCAACAGGGAGCGTTGACCCCGATGGGGCAGAGGTGAATTATAACTATCGATGGTACGAAAATGAGACTCCCATTGCTGGTGAAACCAGTCCTTCTCTTGATCACAATCTAACGGTCAGGGATCGCGAGTATCGATGCGTTGTCACTCCATTCGATGGAATCGAAAATGGCCCTAGCGGAGAGGCCTCGGTTGTCATTGCTAACACTCCTCCGACTTCGCCAGAGATAAATATTCTCCCTGCCATTCCCACTCCTGACGATGGGATAGCCGTCGTAATCACTACAGAAAGCACCGATATCGATGATGATCGGATCGTCTATCTTTTTGAGTGGTTCGACTCCTTGAATGGAGTGGATTGGCATCGGAGAACCGAATTGTCTGGGAATCTCAACCCCTTCTTTCCGGGTGAACCGGAGATTTCCAATCTCTGGACGCGCTTGGTTCAAGCAGCTGAGTACTGGAGAGTGGATGTCACTCCCGTCGAGATTCCTCAAGGGGTGGCCAAAGAAGATCTGGAAGGAGTGAGTAAAGGGTTTGTCGTTGGCGAGGCCGCTAGCAAGGAGTGGTTTGTTCTGCCAGATTTGGACGGAGATAACCAAGTCGGTGCGGAGGACGTTCTCTTAGTCCATTCACTATGGGGTACAACGAAGGAAAGCCTACCACAGGCGGACCAAGAACTATTGTTTAGTGAGACCGCCACCGCGACGGACGAGGTGGGTTTGGAACACCTCCTCAATCTCGCTTTAACTTGGGAGCAGCGAGGAGAATAGGAGTATCTCTACGATAGAACTCTTCGAACCAGATTTCGAAATCGTCTTTTAAGAAAGCGAACCGCCCGGGTCGCCTTAAGACGATCGGTAGCAATACGATTCAGCTCGTTTTCCACTCGATTCTGGGTTCCAGAATCGAGTGACCCTGCTTGAAGGAATTGGCGACTCAACAAAACCGCGAACCGATTGTACCGGAAGAGATCGGAAAGCGCGATCGCATGAAGTGCCGAGGCCACAGTAGTCGGTTCGGAGGAAAAGGTGTCCCGCATGAAAAGGGACTCCGAACCAACAAGTCGAGGACGATCCAGTTCCAAATCATGTCCATCCACAAAATGCATCCACGGACAATAATGTACGAAGTTAAAAAGAAATAAGCCTCTTTGATTAAGGAACCACTCTAGTTCACCGGTTAGATGTTGACCCTTATGGATGGGCGAGTGCCAGGATTCAACCAGAACTCCAAAGGTCCCATCCAGGGAATTCCGCGCACCTTCCAAGGCTTCGAATTCCGCCGAATGAATATCCAATTTGATGAAATCCGGTGGCTGACAAAGCCCGAGGGAAACCGCTTCATCGATGGATTGAGAATCGATTTCAACAATGGTATTCGTCGTCCTAGGAGGAGCCCCGATAGCGTCAGAAAAAGTACGAAGCAATTCTAAGTTGGGAGGATAAACGGAGGAGGTCGAGGGTTGAACGGCAATGTGAACATTGATTTTTCGACTATCCTTCCAGAGCGCTTTGTTGATGTACTTGATAGTCACATTTGCTTTCGGCTGTTTTTTGGGTGCGTTTACATCTGGTTCAAACGCGATGACTTCTATCGGAGCGTCCACCACATTAAACGGATCAAAGAGTTCTCCTCTCGATCCACCATCGATTAGGGTTATTGGTGATCCATCAGTCAATTCCAAATAGAGATCGGAGTCAATAAATCGTGGGGCTCTCGCTGCATATTCCATTAGGTCGGGATTCAACCAGAATCTTAACGACTGACAAGAGAGCGAGTATCCGA
>JAJDBZ010000404.1 GCA_029261095.1 Candidatus Omnitrophota bacterium
CGGTGTTTTCGAAGCCTCGGATAGCCTCATCACGCGAAACGTCTCCAGCATCATTGGTAGTACCGGAGGAGGGGGAATATTTAACATTGGACATCTTGTCCTTCAGCAAACCGAGATCCTCAACAACTCAGCATCCAACGACGGGGCAAGCGGAGGGGGGATTACGACATTTTCTGGGGGGATTTCAAACATAACCAGAGGTCGGATTAGCGGGAATCGGGCGAGCCTGGCCGGCGGTGGCTTATTAATCGACGAGTTCGGAATAACCAATCTTGAGAATGTGGAGATTTCATCGAACGAGGCTCAATCGTCTGGGGGCGGGCTCACCATCAACAGTCAAGGAGAAGCGACAATCGTTGGGGGAATCATCTCCAGTAATACGGCCGAGAAGGGAGCGGGGGTGTCGATCGGATTCAGGGCCGTTCTTTCCGCGAGCGGCACGGAAATCTCAAGGAACATCGCCAGTAGCACGAGTGCGATGGAGTGTGGCGGTGGCGCCATCAAGAACGACGGCGGGACAGTAGGCCTCTCTCAGGTAACCATTTCGGATAACACCGCGGAAACTACAGGCGACCTGAGTGGGGGTGGCGGCATATTCAATAATGGAATCCTTTCCGTCACCGATTCGATCATCGTTCGAAATACATCAACAGGACTCACCACCGGTGGGGGCGGATTACTCAATCTCGAAGGCGCTCACACTTCTGTCCTACGGAGTACTCTTTCGGAGAACGATTCGGATCAAGGCGGCGGTGGCTTTTTCAATCTTGGCCACCTTGATCTCCTCTCAAGCACCCTGTCTGGGAACGAAGCTCAATCGAACGGAGGAGGTATCTATTCGGGAAGTGGTGTCGTGAGAATTGTGAACTCGACTCTTTCTGGGAACGAAGTTCGTTCCGGAAACGGGGGCGGGATAACCAGCCATCAGAATGCGCTCATCGATCTCATTCATGCCACAGTATCAGGCAATCACGCCGCCACGAGTGGCGGAGGGCTTCATGTTTCGGGTGGTGTCGCTCAAATAGGGAATTCGGTATTGGCTGGAAATACGGCCAATGTCAGTAGCCCCGATTTCATTGGTGCGATTACAAGCCTAGATTTCAACCTGATTGGCGACACCTCAAACGGTTCGCTGATCGGGCCCATTTCAAACTCGATACTGGATACCAATCCGCTAATCGGTCCATTGGCCGACAACGGCGGCCCGATCTTCACCCACAGCCTGTTGGCCGGCAGCCCCGCCATCGACGCCGGGAGTTCCGGATTGACCGCCACTGAGGGTCTTTTGGAGGACCAACGTGGGTTCCAGAGGATCGCCGACATCGATTCCGTTCCAAATGCGGATGGAGGAGTCGATATGGGGGCGGTGGAGATCATCGCGCTCGAGATCGATGATGAGATCGCATTCGAGAACGATGGACAGATCGAGTTTATTGTCAGCATTTCTCATGCTCCACCCCTTAATCATCAAGCAACTGTCCGGTTCGACACAGCCGGAGTCGCGGGCGGAGCGGATGCCACCGACGATTACTCTTCCCTCTCAGGCGGGCTGCTTACCTTCGAGGCAGGGGGCCCCACCTCACAAACCATCGTGGTTTCAATCGTTGATGATTCAGAGGCTGAAAACAATGAGACCTTCGAAATCATCTTGTCCGAATCAATCGGTGCGACCATCATCGATGCGACCGCCACCGGAACGATTATTGATAATGACGAAGGCCCAACACCCACTGACACACCATCGTCAGGTACCACCGAAACTCCAACTCCAAGTCCAACTCCAAGTCCAAGTCCAAGTCCAAGTCCGACTCCGCCCCCGCCCTTCGACTACGATGTGCGTCCAATACCACCTGATGGGATCATCAACGCCCTCGATCTGGTTGAATGGTACACCCGTGTCCAGGATGGGAGTGCGGAAAGCGAAGTGCTTTTCGATTTCGCGCGGTTTTGGGAATCGAGATGAGATCGGTTTTCATGTGTCTTATCCTCGCTGGAACGAACATCAGGAATGATTTCGAAAATTCTTATGGTAAGGTCAACCTAAAATGGTTACCCTCCTTCCAGAGACTTCTTCTTGAAACTTCGGTCTGAAGGAATCAAACATGTCCCGCCGCCCGTGCAATATCGCTTTCCTCTTTGGATTCGCATTATGTACGCCTCTCATCGCTGCCACATTCGAAGTCGATATCTCCGCAGACACGATCGCTAACGATGGGAATATCAGCCTTCGAGAGGCTATCGCGGCGGCGAATGACAACCCCGGCAAGGATGTCATCCTCATGGCGGATACACTCCAGAACAATCTCGAAATAACCGGCCCGTTCATTATCACAGATGATTTGGAAATCGATGGTAGTTTTAATCGGCCCCCTGTGATCGGAAAGAATTCAAAATCACCAGGGATTTCTTCCCTCAAGGTTCCTATCCTGATCGACGCTGTTGGCTCCTCCCGTATTCTCGTGATTGCGGGTGATACGGGAACCGTTGAAATCCGAGACATGATTATCGCCAACGGGTTTGCTCTCTCGGGTGGTGGGGCCGGGATCGCTATCGGGGCGCCAAACCTTGTGACACTCCGAAACGTTACCGTCCGAGGCTGTGACGCCGAGGAAGGGGGTGGGGGCATATTACAGGTTGGAGGAGAGTTGACTCTCATCGACTGCATGCTCGACGACAACTCGTCCGACATTGATGGTGGCGCTGTTTCCATTGATGGGGTCCTCCGCCTAATCAACACGGAGATCACGAACAATTCAGCCCGCGGTCAGGGGGGCGGAGTCTTCGCCGACGGGAGCGTTTTTCACGCTTCTGGCGGAATGATATCAGGAAATACCGGCGATTTTGGCGGCGGCCTCTTCACTGACGCCAATGTCAACGCCACTCTCGTTGGATCCCTAATTTCCGATAACACTGCGGAAGAGAAGGGCGGTGGAATCCATGTGGCGGCCAACGCGATCCTCGATGCGACCGGGGTCGATCTGTTGCGGAACCACGCGGGTATGGGAGGCGGAGGCGGGTTATACAACATCGGCTCCGCGACAATCTTTAAAAGTACTTTCGATTCGAACATTTCGGAGAGTTTCATCGTCAGCGAAAACCCTGTCGGCGGAGGTGGAATTTTGAATGCCGGATCGCTGACTTTAATGGATTCATTTGTCACGAATAACGAAGCCCTAATCGAAGATAACGGTTTCGGTGGAGGTATGCTCAACGCCAACGATGGCGCGGCAGACCCCGTCCTTATAATCAGCGGAGGTGAAATAAGCGGGAATGAAGCCAGGGAGTCCGGCGGCGGAATATCACTCTACGAGGGAAATGCGACGTTGAACGATGTGTCCGTTCACTCGAACATTACTGGTAACGCGGGCGGTGGAATTCATATTTTTTTTAACGGTCAAATAGCCATCAACGGAGGAGCGATCACCGCGAACTCCGCCATACAAGGGGGTGGTCTGTGGGTTCCTTCGATTGGTAGGGTCGACATTGCCGGAACAGAAATCAGTATGAACCGCGCTTCAGGCCATGTTGGAGGAGGGGGAATCCGAACCGCTGGAAGAGTCGGGATCGCGAACGCGACTATCAAGAATAACACGGCGGTGGGGCGTGATGATTTCCGATCCGGCGGCGGTGGGATTAATAACGACGGTATTCTCTTCGTCACCGACACGATCGTTTCGGAAAACGTGATTATAGACTCCTCGTTAGGAGGAGGCGGAATCCTCAACCTTGATGAGGGAAAGATGACCTTGCTTCGTGGAAGTGTGACTGACAACGAATCGGAACGTGGTGGTGGTGGTATAACCAACGTCTCCAGAGATCCACCAATCCTGGGTGAACTGGCCGAGATTACGCTAAGGAATGTTCCGGTTGCAGGAAATAGTGCCGAACTGGACGGTGGGGGAATCCTCACGCCAAATGGAATATCCCACCTCCTTGATTCCACCGTTTCCGGGAACCGAACCATCGCCGGGAACGGGGGCGGCGTCGCTTCGGCAAGCGGCCTCACCCGCGTTATCAACTCCACGATCTCCGGAAACCAGGCGGTCGCAGGCGCGGGTGGAGGGATCAGCGGCGAAGGTGCGGATGTGGCGATTGAGTTGATTCATGGGACAGTCGCGGAGAATCAGGCTTTCACCCGAGGTGGAGGAATTCATACCTCAGCGGGGACGATTCGCACGGGTAACTCGATCATCGCCAGCAACACGGCCGGCGAACCGAGTCCCGACTTGTTCGGCGTATTCACCAGCCTCGATTTCAACCTGATCGGCGACACCTCCAACGCCGCTATCTCTGGACCGGTAGTAAACTCCATCTTGGACACAGACGCGCAAATCGGGCCGTTGGCGGATAATGGAGGTCTCACCCTCACTCACGATTTGCTCACAGGAAGTCCCGCAATCGATGCGGGTAGCGTTGGCTTTACCAGTGCGGAGGCCCTGACTGAAGATCAGCGAGGGTTCACTCGTATCGGCAACATTGGGACTATTCCGGATGCCGGAGGCGGTGTCGATATCGGTGCGGTCGAGGTGATTGGACTGAGTATTCTGGACGGCGCGGCAATGGAGGACACAGGACAGATCGTGATGAACATCTCCCTTTCGCATGGACCACCGCCAGGAGAGATTGCGACAGTCGATGTCAACACCTTCGATGTTGATGGAGGCGCATCGCAGGGAATCGATTACTCACCAATCGAGAGTCAAAGAGTTACCTTCACTTCAACTGGCCCCTTTCTTCAGCCTTTGAGTATCCCTGTTTCAGTCGACAACGATCCTGAACCCAACGAAGTATTCGAAGTCCGATTATCCAACGCGGTGGGGGCCACAATTATTGATGCTTCAGCGTTCGGAACGATACTTAATGACGACTCGGGACCGACAGCAACACCCACTCCGGCCGGTACCCCCACGCCCACCAACCCCACCGACTACGATGTGCGACCCATCCCCCCTGATGGCATTATCGATGCTCTCGACTTGATTGAATGGTACGCGCGGGTTCAGGATGGATCTCCGGAAGCGGAGATCCTCTTCGATTTCGCGCGGTTTTGGGATTCGAGGTAGAAGGGACGATCGCCTTGGGATGGCTCCCGTTGGTTTCAATGGTTCGTTTCACGAGCACATTCCCCCGGCAGCTGTTTTTTCTAGTCACTCCTCGCCGGGAAAAATCCTTTCATGAAATCATCAAGCGATCCCGCATATCTCCCTTCCGCCAGAAACTCGATGCCCCGTTGGTTGCCCCAGCTGTAAGAGATGAGGGTCTCCCCTTTCCATTCGCAAAGTTCCACATCGGAGTTGTTGATGTTTTTGGCTTCGGCAATTCTCTTCCGTTCTTCTTCGGAGAGATTGGGATTGGCGATCTTTTTGTCTTCGTCGGAGAATTTCATCATCGGGTTGAAGGGGCTGCTTTCCCATGTGATGAGATCCTTCGAGCGAAGGATGTGAGTGTTGTATGACGGGCCGGGGTAAGCCTCCAAATGGGTCATATAGAATTGGTCATCGATGAAATGGAGGTCGGGGCAGGCGGAGTATTTCTCTTTGGTGTAGACACACTCCATGGGGAGGATGGTCCAATCGAGGAGGTCTTTCGATTCGGCGAAATAGATGGTGAATCGACTGCCGACCACCTC
>JAJDBZ010000405.1 GCA_029261095.1 Candidatus Omnitrophota bacterium
TCTCGGAGACGTTCCCGATCGTCAACGGCCGATCCAGGCGCGAAAGGTGGATGAGACTGAGAAGGACGGATACCTCCTCGAGACACTCGAACTCGATTTGAACGGAATTGAATGGGTCCCTGCTTACTATGCGAAACCTAAAAACGTTGAGGGCCCCATTCCAGCCATCCTTTTCAATCACTCCCACGGCGGCGGTTACGACATCGGAAAGAAGGAGTTTGTCGAGGGGCGTCGTTACCTCCAACCGAAACCCTACGCTCAGGAACTAACCGAGCAGGGCTACGCAAGTCTGTGCATCGATCAATGGATCTTCGGTGAGCGGAACCACACTGCCGAAGGCGACATGTTCAAATCGATGCTGTGGCAGGGGAGGGTCCTGTGGGGAATGATGGTTTATGACAGCCTTCGCGCAGTCGACTACCTGGTGGGGCGATCCGATGTCGATGAATCGCGACTCGGGACCGTGGGAATTTCGATGGGCAGCACAATGGCTTGGTGGCTTGCGGCTCTGGATACGCGAATACTGGCTACAGTCGACATCTGCTGTCTGACTGAATTCCAGACTTTGATCCGAGAGAAAGGTCTGGGGCGACATGGGGTTTATTACTTCGTCCCCGGCTTGCTCAAGTATTTCACCACGGCGGATATCAACGCCCTCATCGCGCCTCGACCCCATCTCGCGCTGGCTGGCTTACAAGATGGACTCACCCCGGTGGAGGGGCTGGATATCATCGATGAGGAGCTGAAAAAAGTTTATTCGGCAATGGGGGTTCCGGAGAATTGGGAGCTGCTCAGGTATGATGTAAAGCATCAAGAGACAGAGGAGGGAAGGAAGGCAATCCTTGAATTCTTCCGAAATCACCTCACTTGAAAAACGTCAAATCTTAGGCATCGACTACTGGTAAAAGGACCAATGATCCACACTCATTTCTGAGTGGAGGTACTCCAATATCTCGATCTGCTGAACCGGTCCAGTTAGAGGAATCTCTGTGAATCCAAGTGAATCGGAAGTTATTCTTCCGGTGTAGTAACCATCAAGGTATACCTCGTAGAGCTCCTGCGGTTTCAATCCGCCGAACTCCACGAACAGCGTCATTTCACCAGCAGTGAGATTGGAAAGGCCAGATCCACCCACCTCGCCGGTCACCCCGGAAGGTTCATATAACAACGAGATTATAATTATAAGCCAAAATAGGATTTTTTTTGATCGTTCAGATTTTATACTCATTAAATGATTTCCCCAGAAAGCCCCACAGTAGCATATCAATATATGACAAGTCTGTCCCAAATGTGTTGCGAATTGAGGGTTAAGGCAAGAAATTTGAAGGGGTTAGATCGGTTGAGAAAGAATAACCGAACAGTCCAGACCCGGGGGATTACAGGTCACTTGCAATTGGTATCGAGAATGTAAACTCGCTTCCTTTTCCTGGCTTACTTTCGACGATGATCTCTCCTCCATGCATCTCAATGAATTTCTTTGCTAGAGTCAGCCCCAGCCCAGTCCCCGAATATTTCCTCGAGTCTCCAGTATCGAGTTGTTTGAACCGGTCAAATATCGATTTTTGATGGTCAGGCCCGATCCCGATCCCGGTGTCCCAAACCGTAATCGAGATTTGTGTCTCTTTCCGTTCCCCTCGGACCCCGATCTGTCCGCGCTCGGGTGTGAACTTACAAGCATTGGCCAATAGGTTGAGGATAATCTGACGGATTTTTCTGTCGTCGACTATGGCTTCCCCCAACATGGTCGGACTTGCGACCACTTCAAGGTGGTTTTCGAGGGCTCGGCCCGCGATCATCTGAAGGCATTGACGAACCAGCTCATCGAGATCGACAACAGATTTTTTGAGCTCCGATTGGCCTGCTTCCGTCTTGGCCACATCGAGGATATCGTTGATGAGGGACAACAGATGTTCCGCGTTCCGTCGGATTGTGGTTACAAACTCCGTTTGGGACTCGGTCATTTCTCCATGACGCTCCCCCTCCAGCAGGCCGACAAATCCGAGAACACTTGTGAGCGGGGTTCTGAGCTCGTGGCTCATTGAAGCGATGAAATCACCCTTTGCATGGCTCGCCGATTCAGCGACTTCTTTGGCATCCTCTAGTTCTTTCTGTGCTCTTTTACGATCCAAGATTTCCTGATTGAGGCGTGAATTGGTCTCAGTCAGTTGTTGGGTTCGGTCCCGAACGCGAGCTTCAAGTTCGGCATGGGCATTGGCCAAATCTTCTTTTGACCGTTTTTCCTCTGTGATATCGGTGCTAATACTCATGATCGTTGGGGAATCCTCAGGGGTTTGGATTAACCCCATACACGAAGACCACCAGGTACTTCCCTTTCCGGGGACCATCACTTCGATTTCGTATCGTACTGGTTTCTTGGTTGCGATCACGCGAGAGATGTTTTCGCGTATCGTTTTGTGATGCTTTTCGGGAACCCAGTCGTAGACAGTTTTCTCCAACACCTCCTCACGGTCAAAGCCCTCGGCGACATGATTGATATAGTGGTATTTCCCTTTCTCATCAAAGATGGCGACACTATTCGGCGCGTTTTCAACCAATGTTCTCCATCGAGTCTCCGAGGCAATCAGGGCCTCCTGGGCCTCGATCCGTTTGGAGATATCGTGAAGGTACCCCTCCAGGAAATCGATTCGTCCATCTCTTTCAATTCCTACCCCGAACTCTTCAATCCATTTCCAGTGCCCCGCCTTGTGCTTGAGTCGATAGACAAGGTGAAACTTTCTCGATTCCTGAAGGGCTTTTTCCACCTCTTCAAAAACAGATTCGGAATCTTCGGGATGGTAGAGATCGACAAAACTCACTCTCCGTTCCATAAAATCTTCGACACTGTACCCCAGCATGTTTTCCACCACATCGTTGAGGTAAAGCATGGTAAAAAGTTCATCATTCCGACACAGATAAATGACCCCCGGGACATGGTCGACCACGAGCCGAAAATTCTCGTTCGACCCTTCGAAGGGTTTTTCTGGCAATTGTTCCCGATCTTGATCGGAAATGCCAATTTTGTCGGTCCTTGTTGCTTTTGTCATTGGAATGGTTTTCCACTAGTATCTCAGATCGTGGACAAAATTTAAATGATCCTTTTGGGTAGCCATGAAAGTGAGGGCAAAAAATGGAGAAGATTAACGCAAAAAAAGGCTCGGGGCCGACTCGTCGCGAATTCTTCGGTCAATTGTCTCGGTATGGTGGGACATCTGCTTTTTTGGCTTCCCTAGGAAAACCTCAAGAGATTTTTGCCCAGTCGGAGTTTTCACCCGAGAGGAAAATTCGGATCGGAATTGTCGGAGGAAGGTTCGGTTGTTCTTTCCATTGGCACGAACATCCCAATTGTGAAGTTGCCGCGGTGAGCGACCTCAGGCCCGAACGTAGGGATCGACTTGTAAAGACATATGGTTGTGATCGGACCTTCGAGTCTCTTGAAAAGATGGTTCTCGCCGATGACATCGATGCCATCGGGATATTTACCGGGGCACCTGATCATGTCCGCCACTGCTTGCTTGCAATGGATCACGGAAAGCATGTGATCTGCGCGGTCCCAGCGGCAATGAACTTGGAGGAATGTGAACAGCTGGTCAAAAAAGTCGAAGAGACGGGACTCACTTTCATGATGGCTGAGACAAGCTATTACCAACAGTTGACCATTTCAGCCCGAAAGTTTTATGAAGAAGGCGCTTTTGGCGAGGTCTTTTACACCGAGTCCCAGTACCACCACCCGGGTCTCGAGGGACTCTGGTTCGAAGATGGAAAACCGACTTGGCGTCACGGTTTCCCTCCGATGAACTACCCGACTCACTGTACGGCTCACTTAGTGGGCGTGACCGGAGAACGATTGACCGAGGTTTCCTGCCTGGGCTGGGGTGATGGCTCCAAGGCAATCGTAGACAACCCCTATGATAATCCATTTTGGAACGAAACTGCTTTTTTCAAAACCGATCGCGGTAACCCATTCCGTGTAGCGGTCTATTGGAAAGGGGCGATGAAAGGAACGGAAAGAGCGCAGTGGTATGGGGATAAGATGTCATTCTTTTTTCAGGACCCAAACGGCTTGGGTCCAGTGATTGTTAAGGAAGGGACTCTTACGGAAAAAGATAGCGGTGGCTTCAGCCGGACTGCGAGCGATCTGAGTCCTTATGAAGAACCCCACTGGTGGGAATCCGACATGCTTCCCGAACCCCTCCGCCACTCAAGCGGGCACGAAGGGTCCCACACCTTCCTAACCCATGAGTTTATCGATGCCCTCGTCCATAATCGTCCTCCAGCGATCGACGTTTATGAGGCTGTTGCTTACACCGCACCCGGAATCGTTGCCCACGAATCGGCTCTAAAGGGTGGCGAGCAGATGAAGATTCCAGACTTTGGATAGGCAGAAGTGTGACCCTAGTCACCAAGGAGATAGGTCAATGAAGTGGTATTGCTGTTTTTCTTTGGCGGTTCTTTTGACGAGCCCACTCGCCAGTTGGACAGGGACCGAAGTCCAAGTCTTCCATCCGATCGATTTTTCTTTTACGGCGGAAAAGGAACACGATAATCCTTTCAAGGTTTTTTTTGAGGCAAAGATAAACGACCCGAATGGACAGTCTTTCGATATTCCCGGTTTCTATGATGGGAAGGGCGCTTGGAAGGTTCGACTCAGTG
>JAJDBZ010000406.1 GCA_029261095.1 Candidatus Omnitrophota bacterium
GCTGTTTGAAGTATTGGAGAAAGAGTTCGTACTCATCCCCCTGGCCCAGCCTTTCACAACGGAAGTCGTGAGGGACGCTGACATTGTCACAGTTTTCATGCCCGATTCGCCGGAGATTCGTTCTGATGCACCCCCGATCGACCGTGATGAGATCGATGTCCTCGAAAGCTTCGTCTCGAATGGGGGGAGCCTATTGTTAATGACCAATGGTTATCATCCCAAGGAGAAGATCGAAGGAGAACATTTCCGGAATCTCTTCCAGAGGTTCGGGTTGGATTGGAACAATGACGACACTCTTTATGTCGATATTCCTATGGGTCCAGAGCATCCGTATTTTTACGATATCGGTGTCTTTCATTACGGTGCCGGTTGCACACTCGAATACAATGGCCAAAAGGACCTCTATCAACCCCTTCTCGATGTTTTTGGGGCTCCCGGTTACGAAGAAGTCAAAGGGGTGGGGATCGCTTTAGTCCGTCATGGAAAAGGGAAAGTCATCGCGGTGGGCGACACTGGATCCTGGACC
The DNA here is from genome assembly GCA_029261095.1 of Candidatus Omnitrophota bacterium. GTDB lineage: Bacteria > Hinthialibacterota > Hinthialibacteria > OLB16 > OLB16 > JACKFH01. The sequence goes on from JAJDBZ010000406.1 coordinate 527, forward strand.
GGAAACCTCTCCCGACCATGGGTGAAGAATAAAGAAGCCCTGGTTCAACTCTTCCGCATGTTGAAACCCGACCAAGAAGTGCGACCCAGGAATCATGAATCTGGAGAGACCTTGAATTACTCCTTGAAAACCACACTGGTCAATGTAGTTCCGGTCGCCAATTCATTGAGTAAAATTCCGCTACCCGATTTCCGAAAATTCCAGCCGCGTGAAAGAACAGTGATTCCTTACCTCGAAATGGAGGCGGAAGTAGAGGTGGTTTGCACCAGAATGAGTGACCGGCAAGTGGCCGATTATGATGTCTCTTTCTCAGATTTCAAGAAATTCGAAGAGTCGGTTCCATTGAAGAAAGACACCCGATTGCGAGTCCGAGTCAACCGCCTCGGCGAGGCGTTCGAGTGGGAAGGGAGCGACGGGGCCGGTGAAATCCTGACACCGGAGGTTCAGCACCTCTTCGCCTTCGTTCCCCACGATGGTCTCCGGGTCGGCGACCGTTGGAGCAAGTCGACCCCGATTCAGATCCTTCCCATCCAGGCCGGGTCGCATCCACCTGTTTTGAAGGAAGTGATGATGGAGACTTGTTACCTGGGTGATGAGGTCCTTCGAGGGAGAAACTGTCGAAAGTTCATGACCACCTTCTGCGATTGGATGGATGAGATCGGAGTGACCGCAAGAGACATACTTCCATCGGAAACGGAAGAATCGGATGAGGCATCTCATTATCGGTTTATGGCGGGGCGTGGAGGCGATGTACTCTACAAGCGAATTCAATGGATCGATCGGGATACCGGAGTCGTAGTCAAGTCTCATCTTCAGCAACGATCGATCCTATGGATCGAGGATGACCGTGTACCTTTGGAAGAGGCAATCGCCGACATTGATAACAAGACGATTGTCACGAACGCGCTGGTGTCGAGTTTGGAACTCGATGACTAGAGTTGTTTGATTGGGGTGAAACGTATCCGATTGTGAACCAGTTGCTCAAAGTCCCGGATGCCTTGGACCAAAATCTTAGGATCAAACGGTTTTCGGAGAGGGATGATGTAGGAAACAACGGACAGACCCTTCCGATTCCCCCAGCGGTTTCAATTCAGGGTTGAACTGCTCGCATTCCGGCATCTTGAACTCACACCTTGGCGCAAACCGGCATCCCTCGAATTCTTCACTAGCAGAAGGGACGGTCCCTGGGATGGTATAGAGTTTCCTTGGCCGGACCTCATCCACACGTGGGACACATTTGATCAGCCCCTGGGTGTATGGATGTTTGGGGTCGGCGAAGATTTTTTCGACAGTGTTCTCTTCCACAATCTCACCAGCGTACATGACAGCGACTCGATGACAGACTTCGGCGACGACGCCTAGATCATGGGTGATGAGGAGGACCGCACAATCGCGTTCGACGCGCAGCTGATCCATCAACGCAAGAATCTGAGCTTGGACAGTTACATCGAGGGCCGTGGTCGGTTCGTCGGCGATCAAGAGATCTGGTTCGCAAGCGAGTGCCATCGCAATCATGACTCGTTGGCGCATGCCTCCGGATAGTTGATGAGGATATTCTTTGGCTCTCTTCCTTGGTTCGGGCATCCGAACCTTTTCAAGCATCTCCACGCTCGCTTCAAAAGCCTCGCTGCGAGTCATGTCCCGGTGAACTCGAAACACCTCACCGATTTGGTTTCCCACGGTAAAGACTGGATTGAGGGCCGTCATCGGTTCTTGAAAAATCATCGAGATCTGGTTCCCACGGATATCACGCATTTCTCGTTCGGAATAATCGAGGAGGTTCTCACCGCGGTAGAGAATTTTTCCCCCCACAATTCTTCCGGGAGGATTTGGAATCAACCGGAGAATCGATAGTGAGGTTGCACTCTTCCCGCAACCACTCTCGCCGACCAACCCGACCACCTCGCCTGAATTCAGTTGGAATGAGACGCCATCCACCGCCCTCACCTCCCGATCCTTAATGAAAAAGGAGGTCTTTAGATGGTCTACTTTTAAAAGAGGATCTGAACCAGACGGTTTTATCATACTATTAGGAGTTATTATATTTTATTGACATTCGCCTTTTAATTGCTATCCTTAATACCAAACCGCAATTTGAGGTCAGAACGATGGAAACCCTCTTGGCAGTCTGGGAAGAAGAATGGTTGCGATACGACATCGACCAATTGTATGTCATGATCGGTCTCATCATAGTCGCCTTTTCCGCATACCGTAACTGGGCTAAAACCCTAATGGTTTCATGGATTGTGGTCTACCTCTGGACCATGATCAGTCTGCTTTCGAGTGACTTGGACATGCAGGAGGGCATGAATGTGGTTTGGGTTTGTGGATATGGCTTGCTGGGATTCGTCTTCCTAGCTTTTTGTTATTACATGAACCTCAGGGAATGAGGCTCATCGTTCTTCTGCCAGGAGAGAAGTGGGGGGTGGGTTGTCCTCTGCCTTTTGGAAAGGGTTGAGTTCATCCTCCTTCAGATTCCCGGTGGAGAGGTTTTCCGCATCGTAGGTCTCTTTCCGAGCAAATCCCAAAACAGGAACTTTAAGGCTGATTCCTTTTCCGCTCTCTCCTGTGGGTCCCTCTTTGACTAAACCCCGCGCGCATCCGGCTATAAGCAATACTCCTAAGCAGATGAGCAAAGGACCACGGAGGTAGACGACTCGATCGGTCAGCATGGATCTTCCTCCAAATCGATAATCATTCCCTCACGGGTGCCAAAAACTTTCAATCCTAGGCTGGACCCCAATTCCTTCATTTCTTTTTCGATTTCCTCAACCTTTTCATCGCAACAGTTCGGGGAGTAATGAAAGAGGCCGAGCTTCTTGACTCTCGCTTTGGCGGAAACATCGACTGCATATTCGGCGGGACTGTGTCCCCAACCGCGAAATTGTTCGTAATTCTCATTAGTGAACATAGTATCGAGGATAACGAAATCCGAGTCATCCAAGAATTCGATCAGCGCTTGCTCCCCGGGTTGATCGGCATCATAGGGGGGATCGTCCTCGGGGTGATAATCATACGGTTCGACATCGGGGATGTAGACAAATGTTCGACCTTCGAACTCCGCTTTGAGGCCCGCCACTTTCCCCGGGGTTCCGTGGTGGACGTACTGATGGACAACCTCGATAGGGCCGATCTTGCGGGGGGTCTTGGTGTAGGAATGAAACTCAATATGGGAAATGACATCGTCCAGTGTCACCGGGAACATGTCGGGATACATCTGAAGACGAAGAGTCTCTTCAAGCTTCTCGGCATCCGGGCCATAGAAATGAATCATCGTATTATTTCGGAACAGTGGCACAAAGAAAGGCAGGCCTTGGATGTGATCCCAATGAACGTGGGTGAAAAAAAGATGAATATCGACGCGTATCTCTTCGGGGTAAGACTTCATAATCTGATTCCCCAACGGACGGACGCCCGATCCGCCATCGAAAATCAGAATATCTCGTCGATTCGATTCGGGATCCTCAGGGACAACGATTTCAACACAGGGAGTATTTCCCCCGTATCGGAGGGTGGACTCACCAGGAGTGGGAATCGACCCACGGACACCCCAAACCTTAATTTTCATTGAAATCCTTAACGCGGTCTTGTGGCCATGCGCGGTCGGAGAATCGGAAAAACAATGGAGAATCCGCCACGGACCAAGAGTAAGTATCCCATAAAGGTGAAGGAAGTCTAGCGTTTTATTCGATTTGAGTGAAGGACAAACGTAGATCGATGATTCGAAGATTTCCTTCATGTCCTAGTTGGGCAAATCTGCTCAGATCACTCATAACTGCCCACTCCAATAGATCCGCCTACAGTTTCGGCTTGACCGAGGCGGATGATCCCTGCACCTCAGTTATTTCGCAGGCTATGGCACCAGGATTATCATCTAACGAAACAGCGAAAGTGAGGGTCGAGGTCCCTTCAGGAAGATCTAGGACGGGATTGTCGGGTATCTCGATCGGATGGGTTCCCACCCATCCTGCAACCGGCATTACTCCCTCGAATCGGAGTCCGATTTTTCCAGGAGTGGCTGTTTCCATATGAGTTCGCAAGAAAATGGTGCTGCCACTTCCTGAGTAGGAGCCGTAGATTCTGAACTGCGGAAGCCCCAAAAGCGGGAGTTGGCCTGAAACTTTGGAGTAGACCTTTGCCCACGAGAAACTTTGGTTGTGAACCACGGGCTCCATTCCAGTGGCACGAAGATTCTCTTTGGTTTCTGGTGAATCTACCAACATTTCCCAAGTTCTCACCATTGGGCGGGTAGTGATTGCAAAAGGTCCTTCTTCACCCAGTGCGGAAAGAAAGCGAACCAAATCAGCGAGTTCCGATTGGGTGAGCAGATCGGTCAACCCTCCGGGCATCAAAGATAGGGCATCCTCGACCGATTCGATCGAGTCTTTGGGTATCGAGACTTCGTCATCGAATTGGTCGCGAATGACCATTTCGGAATCGGTATCACGGATGGGAACTCCGGTAAAAACTTCACCATCATCCGTATAGATCGTTTTCGAGTGATACCCTTCCTTGATCTTGGCATTGGGGAGGAGAAGGGCTTCGACCAAATAATCGTCTTGTGCACTCGCGCCGATCGTCGATAGATCTGGACCCACTTTTCCGCCGGATCCTGCTATGGCATGACAAGTGATGCAGTTCATGTTTTGGCTCCGGTAGAGAATCTCGCCACGGTCTGCATCTCCTTCCGATTGAACCAAGGAGAGAATTTGGCCCATCTCATCCGCGGAGATTTCGGTGCGCCGCATCTCAAGCCCTCCCGACTTTGAAAGCGCCTCAATTAATTCCGGTTCAGGACGTCCCGTTCCGCCAATCAGTCGGACACCCAACTTGGCGACGTCGGGGTAGATCCGCTTGCTTTCGAGTGAAAGGGTCAAATGTTCGGGCCCTTCCTTTTTCTGGAGGAACGCATTCAACAGGAGAGTCGGGTCACCACCCTCTTCCATTGTCGAAAGCACCTCAGCCGCCCGAATTGCCGCCAATTCGAGGTCGATCTTTGTGAGGCCGATCGTCGCCTTCACTCGCATGTCGATTTCCTTGTCGGGGCCAGTGAGTTCTAAGAGTGTCTCCCGACTCATCTGACCGCCCGCATCCGCGAGTGCATCGATCGCAGCCATGCCATTGTCATTCCTGGCGATCTTGGCGACTTCTTCAATGCCATCCTCAATTTTCCATGCACCTACCGCTCGAATACCCAGGTCCCGCAGAATTGAATTATCTGAAGTCACAAGGCCTTGGACTGGGGATAGGTCACCTGATGGTTTCATACCTCGAGTTTTACCGGCCTCGAGGAGGGTGGAGAGGAGGCTTGCTTTGTGGATATCATCCTCATCGGGGTCCAAGGCACGATCGAGGATCGCACGCATTTGGTCAGCATTGCCGAATTTAGCGATCCCTTGAAGGGTTCGCTGTAGAGAAGCCTCATCGAGATCGTCACTCGAAAGGAGGGTCATGAGTGGGCCAACGATTGAAGGATTGTCGATGACCTCGAGCGCGAAGAGGAGTTTGTTTGGGTCGCCCCCCAAATCTTCCTCTCCCGATTGGACCGCCGGGTACCATACCTCTGTGAGTTGGTCGACGGTCAGCCAGAGTGCGTGATCCAGGAATCGATCCATTTCAAAATCCAATACGCCGAGGGCCAACTCAACGGACTCGACTTTGGGGTCCTCCGCGATCGCTCGTACGGCCTCTAGGCGGACTTGTGGATGGTTGTCAGCGATCCGTCGGCCGAGCATCTCGATCGGATCATTCAAACTTCTGGACCAGTGTGGAATGATGCGTACTGCTGCCGCTCGTACGCGATGGTCATCCGACTTGAGCAGTTCCTCAAGGAGCGTTGGGTTGGGTCTGCGAATGTTTTGGTGAGTCCACAGCGCCTCGAGTCGGAGGTGCTCGAATTGGGGATCGGAACGGTCTAGTTGGGAAAGCCACTTGCTGAGTTTCGGGAGGACCTCTTCCGGGTCACGCTCACGAAGTTCGAGTTTGGCATGAAGACGGGTGAACTGCTCATCTCTTCTGAGGAGTTCCAGGATTTCCTCAATGGGAGCGCCGACAATTTGAGGGCTTTCAAGCGGATCATGGCCTTTTCGTGAGACTCTCCAGATGCGGCCATGCTCATGATCGCGGCGAGGGTCACGGAAATCGACCTCGCCATGCTGGATGATCGGGTTGTAAAAATCGGCGATATAAAGGGCGCCATCCGGCCCGACCGCCACATCCACCGGCCGAAATGAAACATGGGAGGTCTTGACGACTTCGGGCATCTCTTTTGAAGAGTAGCCCGATCCGTCTTCGGATAGAGTAAACCGGCAAACCCTTCGGGCCCTGAAATCATTGGTGATCATGTTCCCCTGCCAATCATCCGGAAATCCTCCTCCGGTGATGATCTCGAGGCTGCAATGTTTGGGACTTCCTGGGTTGAGCCCATGGAGAATTTTTCTTGCACCTGGCGAGGTAAGGAATGTCGAACCTGGAAAGACATAGTTGATCCCTTCGCCTCCCGCGCCATCGGTCATGAAGGATTGACCCCAATCATCGAAAATGTGTCCCCAATGGTTAACAAGCCCTTTCATAAAGACACTCAGTTCAAGTGTCTCCGGACGAAACCTCCATGTTCCTCCACCATTGAGACGCCGGACGCCATAAGGGGTTTCGACATGGCTGTGGATGTAGATCGATTGGTTCATGTATAGAGCGCCATCCATCCCCCATTGAAGGGTGTGTAAAATGTGGTGGGTGTCCTCGGTACCGAATCCGGAGAGGACAATCTTCGTTTCATCGGCTGTGCCATCCCCATCGGTGTCTTTCATGTGCAGGAGTTCCGTGCTGTTGGCGACATAGACACCCCCATCGCCTGGTGCGATCCCGGTGGGTATGAGAAGTTTGTCGGCAAAGACAGTGGAGCGATCGGCAACACCATCCGCGTCCCGATCCTCCAAAACCACTATTTTGTCATTTGCAATCTCACCCGGGACGATGTGTGGGTAGGTGGCGCTTCCAGCCACCCAGAGGCGCCCCTGTGAATCGAAATTCATTTGAATCGGTTTGGCGATGTCGGGATTGGCCGCGAAGAGATTGATTTCAAATCCTTCGGCAACCCGGAACGCGGCGAGTTCTTCATCGACATTCGGAGTTGGAACACTCCCGAGGTCAGGTTGATACACCGCCTGCGACATTCCCATTCCCGATAACAGGATCGAGAGACAGAGACAGGTTAGAATTTGGAGGAAAATTGTGTATCGGTCGACCGACATTATTGTGTCCCTCCTTTAGTCGGAACAAGCTCAAGGCGGTAGGGGATGGGTATTTTCAACTGAGATATTTCCTCCTCGATATCTTCAATCAATGGATCGAACAACGGAGTCTCTTTGGCGTTCTGACCTTGCTCGTGTTTGCGGAACCCATAGAGGTAAGTCCAATTCTGTGGTCGCCATCGGTAGAAGAAGAGGCGGCTCTTTTCTTGGACCTTTCTTCGGAGACGCTCGACCTGGCTTTCCTGTGGACCGGGTGGAATGGAAATCCCCTCGGCGATTTCCTGGGCTGAATAATTCCCAAAGGGACTTTCTCCAACCCGCAGTTCGTAATGACTATCGGGCATGCCAGAAACGAAAAGTGTCCGTTTGAACTGTCCCATATACTGATTCTCGGCATCGACCTCGGTAGGAGGAGTGGGAAGGGGCAATCGGGTGTCGGTGAGCAGGAGTTCCAAGCCCTTGGATTCGCTGTAATGAAACGAATCCATCCGGGTTCCGAATCCATCGAACCGAAACTCGTTCAGATCGATTGCGATCTTCCAATCCTTTTCGGGAATCCCAAAGGCCTCTCCCAACATGAGCGCCAATCGCCAATAACCATAGGGATTGAAATGGATTGTGTTGTCGGTCCAGTGTGGTTTGGGAGAGTCTTGAATGGATTCCTTCAATAAATAGTAGAGGTCAATGAAGGGGTAACCCTTCTCTTCCGAGAACTGTTGGATCGCTTTTGAGTAGATTCTCACCCGGTCGTTCTGTTCGGCCGGATCGGGGAGAGGTGGGCCGAGATTTTCCAGGGGGGGTAGAGAAAGAACGACGATCCGGGCATCTGTGGAGTCATCTAGGATTTCCACCAATTGATTGTAGCCCTGAAGGAAATCCTCCAAACCGTCCTCGCCCGCGTATGCCGCATTCTGGCCGAAACAGAGGATGAGGATGGTCGGGCTTGCCTCGATCACCTGATCGACCATGCGTTGAAAACCTTCTTTTTGAGTGTCAAACATGGCGCGAGATTCGCCTCGGACTGATTCGGCGCTGTATCCCAGATTTCGAAAAGTGAGACTCTTTTCAGGCATTCGGCGCGTCAGTACTGATTCGATGTAACCGTAGTTCCCTTCCCGCTCAATCAGTGTATTGCCGAGGAGAACAACTCGGTCACCATCGCGAAACGAGAATGTGTCCTTCGCGGCCACCGCGAAACAGGGGATGAGTAGACAGACAAGAAGCAAGCGGGTTCTCAATCTGAATGAATTGTCCATGATGACCTCTCAATCAAGAGTTCTGAATGACCACCCTCGGATATATTGGGACCATTTGGGCGGAGCCACGCATTATGCGGGCAGAGACTTCGTTGTACAGCGGAGAGCAAAGGTGAGATATTGAAATCTAGTAGAACCGTGTTGTTTAATTGACTAAGGCGCGGAGATTTCGACTGGTTTGGGAAGCGTCATTCTGGCTGATTGCGGTTCTTCTCGCATTGGCGATCACCCTTTTCTTTGTGCATACGCCTGGCATCGATGGCCTTCATAGCGCGATGTATGGGGATCAGGTCTATTCCCAAGCGCACCGGCCGTTTGTACTCAGAGTGCTCACCCCTCTTGTTGTCAAACATCTGGTAGGCACAGTCCCAGATTCCTCCCGTGAACAATTAAACAAATTAGCCTCGGACCGAAAGAAGCCCTATCGACATTTTCTGATCTACCTCGATTGGGATCCTCAACTCATTCCCGAATACTTGGTGGGAATCGGAGTCATGTGGTGCTCGCTGGTCGGTTTCGTTTGGGCACTGCGTCGGCTGATGAGAACCACCTTCGTTTGCGATGAAATCTTCTTCTATGTTTTCCCTCTGGTGGGGCTCGCGCTAATGCCTTCTTATTTCGCGGAGTACTACTGCTTTCTGTATGACTTTCCGAACTTGTTTCTGTTTACCCTCGGGCTATCGTTTCTCGCCTCGCGAAACTGGATTGGTTACCTCGTGCTCTATCCTCTCTCCTGTTTGAATCGTGAAACCACGCTGCTCCTCACAGTGGCGTTTGTCCTTCATTTTGGCATCCGCAGAATCCTCCCAAAATGGCAATTTTGGTGGATGATGGTTTACCAAGCGGTTGTGTTCATGGGCATCCGTTTCACTTTGGTCCGAGTGTTCAAGGATCATCCAGGAGAGTGGTTGGAGTTTCACTTGTGGCGAAACCTTTCTCTCATGCAGTCCCACACTCACCTGTTTTACTGCCTCTTTGGAGTTCTATTTATCTTGGCGATCGCCGTCCCGTATCGTTGGCGGGAGAGCCCCTTTTTCCTGCGCGATGCCTTCTGGATCGGGTTTATCCTGTTCTTCCTCGATCTCTTCTTTGGGTTTCTGGATGAACTTCGGGCGTTCTATGAAGTTTACCCTATCGCCTTTTTATTGGTGATTTTCACGATCGGAGAGCATTTGGGATGGGTACAATCTCGCCCAGTTTCACTCAGTGAAGAGACCTCGGGGATTCGATTTCTTGGCTCGGGAGGGTCTCCTTCTGGAAAAAAACTCCTGGATCATGAAGAATGAATAGGATCATGGACAAACGACGACGCGCACTCTTGTTTTTTCTGGCAGCAACAGCAGCGATTTTTGGAAGGGCTGAAGCCTGTGACATCCCAGTTTTTCGGTATGCCCTCGATAATTGGCCGGCCGATCGATTCACCGCGACCCTTTTCCATGAGGGCCCGTTGGATGAAAGCCAGAGGGATCTCCTTGACAGGATCGAGGATTACGCCCTCGCCGACCAACCGATACTGAACATCGAGATCGACAAACTGGATCTCGCTTCCGGTGAGGAGCGGGCCTCGCTGCTCTGGGAAAAAGCCGGGGCTCCGCCTACCCCCGGGTTGGTAGTGAGTTACCCCGGTTCGGCAATGAATAGCGGTCCTGTTTCAGCGGTTCCATTCGAGGCGACATCTCTCAAGGGATTGTTGGATTCACCCCAACGTCGAGAACTGGTTTCCCGATTACAGAACGGCCAATCGGCTGTGTGGGTATTCATCGCAAGCGGCGACACAGAAAAAGATGCGGAGGCTATAGCCACCCTGGAATCCACTCTGGGTCAACTTGAGAAAACCCTGGAACTTCCAAGTGTGGAAGACGATCCCAATGCACCGGCGGATCTCCTTGACCCGGAGGGCGGGGACGGGCCAACACTCAGGATCGAGTTCTCGATATTGACACTGGAGAGAGATGATCCAACGGAGACCCTTTTAGTCAATCTCCTGTTGAATAGTGAACCCGATCTCCTCGAACCTGATTTCGCCTCCGAACCGATGGTGTTTCCCATTTATGGTCGTGGGCGAGTTTTATATGCGCTGATTGGGAAAGGAATCAATCCGGATGTCATTCGTGAGGCCTGCGAATTTTTGGTGGGCCCTTGCTCATGTCAGGTCAAGGACCTCAACCCCGGGTCGACCGATTTACTTCTAACCGCCAATTGGGGGGAACTTCATGGAGATCCGATGCAAGGATTGGAACTAGGAATCGCGGGCGCGGTCGATGGGTTGGGATCCTCGAAACAGTCCGAATCGTTTCTTTCGGGAAACTTGGCGATGGTGCTCGGGGTTCAAGCAATCTTGGTCCTGGGAGTCTCAGCCTTCCTCTTAATGCGCCGTCGGGAAACCTCTCTGGGATAGCGACCCGCCAGTATTATGCTCCGCAGATGATCGGTCGCCTTGTCTCAAAGGGCCATTCCACCAAGAATGCAATCATGTCATCTTAGATTAAAAAAGGAGAAAACCATGCATTCGAAGTTTCTGTTGGCAGGGATTCTGATTTTATTTCTCGCACCTCTTTTCGGGATCTCCCCCGCTTGGTCTGAGGACATTCCACCAGAGACCGTGATGGTCACAGTCAATGGAGAGCCCATACTCCACAAACAGGTTCAAGCTGAGATTGAAGCGTTGGCTCTTAGCGATTACCAACCCCCGGTGGAAGAGTTGTTCAGCCAGTTGATCGCAAAGGAACTCCTCTTTCAAGCGGCAGTTAAACACGATCTGGTCGCGACAGATGATGAAGTCGAAGAGGGGTTTCAGTCGGTGCTGAAACTTCCGAACGTCGGCTCGATTGAAACCATGGAGAAGCAGTTGGCGGAACGGGGAAACACTATCGAAGATTTCAAGAAGGATTTGAAACGCCAGTTCAGCATCAACCATGTCATCGCATGGAAAACCCAGGATGAGATCACGATTTCGGATGCGAGTGTTGAGAAATATTACAAAGCAAATCCTGGAATGTTTGAAATGATTCATGCCCGGCACATCCTCAAGCGCGTTCCCGAGGAGGCCTCGGAGGAGAGACGGTCCAAAGCGAGGGCAGAAATCG
>JAJDBZ010000407.1 GCA_029261095.1 Candidatus Omnitrophota bacterium
ATGACGCCGATCGATCTTGGCGGGAGGTTCAACCGGCTCGCTGATTGGAGTGATTTCTATTTTGCGAAAGAATATTTCCGCTCCCTCGGATTGAACCTGGATACGGCCTTTCTGTGGTCGGACGTTGTGCGCTTCATTGACCACTGTTCCATTAAGAGTGACACGTATGGTGTCGCTTTCGACATGGCACTCAAGCCGGTTCCACTCGCCCACCGGTCGTTCAACATCGCGCAGGCCATAGAAGCCTTTTTCATCCTTCCAATCCTTATCGCGAGCGAACCAGTCGATGCGACCTTGGTTAATGGTGAGTAAGGGTCCATCCTGCTTATAAACCTGGGGATCGTCGTCGCCAATTTTGTTCACAGGACAGGTGACTGAGAAATTGTCTGTTCCGTCACCGACCACAAGAATGTCACCAGTGCCTCCCTCGATGATCTGGACCTCGATCGAATGCATCCAGACATCGCCGTAGGCGCCATCTTCCCCCACCGAGTGCAGAAGGATGCCACAATCGCGCGCCTTGTCTTCGCGCGGCGCCCAGGTTTTTTCTCCCCATTTGAATTCTGCAACGAGGTGGTAGTTCTCGTACTCCTGATCGGTTGTGATACAACCCCATTCCTCTCCCGAAATGCGCAGCAGACCGTCGTTCACAGTAAACACGCTTTTGGGATCCTGGTCGCGTCCCCTGTCGCGCAGGAAAGTGTAGAATCCGTTCAGATCTTGGCCGTTGAAGAGGGACAGGGTTGTCCTCTCCGCTCCGACAGGCTGGGAATGGGTGATTGTCCACAACAGCGTGACCAGCCCCACCGCCACCGCTTTCCGTATACCGCGTCTGCAATGGTTCATATCAGGTTCAGTTCTCACTCATCGATTTCTTAGATTTGACCGGAAGCAGCCATGCAGAGCATGTCTGATCTTTCCAAACGGCTTGGCCTCAGCTATTGCATAAACCGAGTTATCTCAAATGCCACTATACCATCGGCGCGTAGGGCATGGCAGGCGCTTCCCACGCCTGTTATGGCGGCTCTGGTCTAGAGAGGCCAAGGCTCACCTTTCAAATACCTGACACAGATCTCCAATCGTATCCAAAGTCAAACAAAACCATCGACTCCTCTGAACCGCTCCCTACTAATTCAAGCAAGAGCAACAGGTCTTTCGCATCCACTTTTCCATCAAGGTTACTCCGGGGTGCGATGTCGAAATCTCGCTTTGGAGTCTTCGTGGGTGTCAAAGTCGGAGTCCGGGTTAACGTATTCGTCGGTGTGGGTGTCGATGTATTCGTGGGCGTCTGAGTGGATGTGGGGGGTAAGAGGCATTCGTTCCCAGGCAAGGGCACCGCATAGGCTTCTGTGAACTCGACTCGGAATCCAGAGGGATTCGCGTCGGTTCCCGCGTTATCCACGACGAAATCTAAGGTATTAGGCCCCGATACAAAACCAGTCGTCACACCGAAGCTGTGCCAATTTGCGAAATAGGCACCGGCCGGTTGACTCTCTCCCACGAGTTGATCATTCAGGTAGATCTCCAAAACCCAATCGTCGGCGGTGAACCTTCCGGAAACGTATGCCGTACTTGGGTCGAAGAGACTCAGATCGAAGGTTGTCCGGTAAGAATAAACTCCTCCCCCCACACTGCTGTTATCCGACCTGGGGGTGATCCACCTTGAGTTCAAGTTATTCACGATCCACGGTGGGGAGGGGATGCTAGCGGTCGTATACGTCTCGGGACCATCCCATTCGGAGTCCGGACTGGTGACGAGGGTCCAGTGCGTATCGACAGCGATGCCAGTAAGCGCCAGCCTCGAATCGTCGACTCCGGTGTTGTACAGGGACTCGATTGTACAGGTCGGTTCCGTGACCACTGGCAGAGCACGATCCATCCGCTCTTGCCAGTCCCTGAGGTACGCCTCGCGCCACCTGTTGACCGTCTTAGCGCCCGGGTAAGGTCCTTCAGCAAGAGTGGGCTCTGGAGAATCGGACCAGTGGTTCGGGCCGTGCCCCGTGGACACGAAACTTCCCCCCCAGTGTTGGCCTGTGGGATCCGCTGTATCGCCCGAGAGGAGGTACAGCACCGACGGCGTATCCCCCATTTTTATCGCGTCCAACTTGTTCACCAGCAACTGCCCCAAGGCCCCGTGACCGCTCACATGAGCCTCGAGAAAAGATCGATTGCCTAAATCGCCCTGTTGATTCCCGCCCACATACATCCCTCGAAAGGTGCTGTCACACTCGATCCACCAGAGGTCTGGATGGTTGTCATAGAGGTAGTCGCGTGCCGCTCTGTCTTGACTCGTATTCCAGGACCCGATGGAGTACACACGCAGTTTTTGTTTGATATCCGGCGCATCGTGAACAGCCTGGGCGATGTCCGTAATCGATCCCCACACGAGGACATAAACAGGACGGTCGTCGGCTACTCTGGCGCGAGCGATCAGCCAGTCCGAGCCTTCTGTGCTAGTGCCGTAACCCGCAGGAGGGGAGGTCTCAGTCGCCCCCTGTTTCACCACGGCGCGTAGGTCACTCGGGTCCGGATAATTCTCAGCGTGTTGTTTGAGCCATTGATAATCCAGTTCGTAAGCGTCGATAGCCTCCTGAATATGGGTAGCCCTTCCCGCAAAGGGAGGTGAGGAGATCAGCCCCTCGACATCGAACAGATCCGTGTAGACCAGAAAATGCACCATCGACTGAAAGTCGTCGTTGTCCGAACCACCGATGTCGGTGGAAACGACCACACGGTGGCGTTCCTTCGGAATGGCGGCCACCCGGAGAGTGATATCCTCGGTGAAAGCGGGATGACCGATCGTTGTGCTTCCATCTGCGGAAACGGTCGCGGAGGAAACATAGGCGCCCGTCTTGGGGTCGTACCAACGGATTTCATAATCTCCCGACGGGAGCGAGAGGTTGACGTTTCCAGGGCCTGTCGACTCTCCCGGGTCGAGGAGGAAGTAGGTGACATAAGTCTCTCCCGGCTTAGCTCGCGTACGGTTCTCGCCCGGTCCGGAGATGATGAAAGAGGTATCCGTCTCCATTTCATTGATGTTCGTGGGTAGTTCGTCGATGAATTCCCGAAGTCGCTGTTGGTCACCCATGACATCTAATACCGCCGAGTTCAGGGGAGTCTCAATGTCGAGCCATGTGGCCTGTCCCGTGCCCGATCCCCCATAGACAAACATCCGCCAGAAGGTTCGTCGGTACCCCAGTCGGTTGGCTCCATCCCGGATCGTGGAATCCCGCCACAGATCTCCTCCCGGCCATCCGAAAACCAGTTCGTTCATGATGTTCGGCCGATTGCCATTTGTTGAGACGGCCGGGAGCGAATGTGTCTGGTGAAGAAATCCGATGTCGACATCCGCGCTCGTCCACACCCCTTCTGAGAGACCAATCGGGAGGTCGTAGGGATCGTACTGATGAATCCAGGGGATGTAGTTCGTGTTGGCCTGCGATACAAAACCCGAACCAGAGTTCGGACTGTGCTCCATTTCGTTTCCCAGTTCCCAGTATACATTGGAGTAACCTGAGAAGCGGGCGATGATCGTGCGAAGGTAGTTCTCTTTTGCCGCTTCATCGCCGGGCGCCCAAACGTTAAAGACCTGATCGGGACCGTTGGTGATGTACTCAAACCAGGAGTCCGGGCCCCGAGACCAAGTGTCAAAAAGATTAATCTGACAATAGATTCCTCTCGCCTTCATTTCCCGAACCAACCACTCGCCACGATGTATCCAATCCAGATCCCAGGAGATCTTGTCATTCTCAAGAGGGAACAGAGCCATCTTCAGGAGGAGTCCGTTGTGTTGGAAAGCGGCTACATGATCGAGGTAGTCCAGAAGTTCACTGTCGCTATAGTAGCCCTCCGCGAACTGTGAGCTCGTATTGGACTCCCCTCCCTTCATTTCTGGACCGAAATTGCCGGCCGCAATCCACTTCCCTCCAAACCAATAGTGAGGGGTCCCATCCCCATGGACCAGGTATCGGGGATGATCCGGGTCACGGTGAACATGGCCGTGGTTCTTCGGGTTATCGAGGCTGGTACAGGTGAACAAACCCTCCCCCATGTCTCCATCGAAAGTCCAGGTATAACTCCAGACACCTTCCTCGTCCGGCATGAACCGGACCCGCCAAGTGTTATCGCCATCATAAAAACCATCCACATCGAAACTCCGTGAGTCCTTCGTGAAGGTAGCGGAAACAAAACGGGAGAATTCATTTCCAGTGACACCCGTTGCGGGGACAACCAGTTCGAAGGTCTCGTACAACGGTACGGTATCGGCAATGGAGAAACTCCCTTCAACCAGGTTAAAGGAATCGTTACTGCCGATGCCACTGAAGACCATGACAAAGTTCTTTCCATCCGAATTCAACCACTTGTTTGAGAAGTTCCAATAGAAAGCCGTTGTATCGATTTGACCATTGCCAAACTGCCCGTCCTGTTCAGCGTAATGAATGGTCGTCCAAGGCCCCCAGGGCTCGGGTGCCTCGAACATACCCAGACGACCCTCGAAGGTAGCGGCGTGCTCGGTGGAAAGGATGTACCGCCCGAGTGGGGCGCTGTAGCTGACACTAAGATTCCAACCGACGCCATTTGAATCCTCAAACACAGGTTGCCGGTTCGTGGGGTCAGTGCTCCAGGTCGGTTGACTGTTGGAAAATCCAGCAAAGAACTCCCAGGCACCTTGTGACATGATCTGATCTTTTGGAACACGAGCCAGATCGATCATTCCGGGAACCATTACACCGAGTTGGGAGGGGTTTCCTTGGAGGCGAATGAAATAAGCGTAGACATAACCATCCCGGGCACCGCTGTAATCGTTGCCGAAGTTCAGGAAGGTGGGCATGATCAGTCCCTGGGTCTTTGTGAAACTCCAATCCGCTTGTTCCCAGGTGACTCCGTGGTTGCTGGACTTATAGATCCGAGCCTCGTCGTAGGAGGTAGTCCCGGAGCCCGGTCCGACCCACATGAAGAGGACACCGTCCACCGACAGGATCCCGTAGCTCTTGCCTCCGGGGCTGCCCGCTGTTGGGAGACTCCAAAGGTCCGTCCCGGTCCAGCTGCTCGAGGCTCCACTGATACTGGAAACGCCCAGGCTCTGTTTGGAACCGGATTCATTGAACCCCCAACCGTCGCCCCAGGTTGCGTACTGTTTATCGTCACCACCCCAAGTGATCGCCCAGTTATCGCTTCCCTCCGCATCTCGCTGATGGGTCGACCAATCAAATTCCACGCTCTCTATCAACGCGCTCGGCGGGTAGGGAGGTTCCGCAGCAGCGAGACCTGTCACCAATACCGAAAATAGGATCACTTGAACTCGCAATATCATTTAGAATTCCTTATCCCTCAAAACCTAATATCCATTCTGGAGTTATGGAATGAAACCCCAGTCACCATTCTCTCATCGTATTCAAAAACTAACAGGACCATGGACTCTCAGAAGCGCTCCTCAATCGGGTGCGAATTCACCGACCGCGAGCGCCCAGTCCGAGGTTGCGCCCAAATCTATCTTGTGAACACCTGCTGTCACTTTATCTTTGAATATCTCCTTATAGCCGGCTTTCGTGTCCACGCACAGGACCGGCTGAAGGGCGGGCATCCCGCTCAGGTCGACGGTTACCGAATCCGTGTCTTCAACGAAAAAGACAAATCGCTCATTGTCCGCGTCAGCAAGGCAATATCCTGTTGCGCCGCTGACGCGATGATTCTCGGGCGACATGTCCAGTTCCAGGCGACGGTGTTTCCAGAAGTACCGATGAGTTCGGAACATCCGCTTCAACGATTCGGGATGGTATCCACACGGGCCATTCGGATTGAATGGTCCAAACTGATTGAACCGCTCCGAGAAGTGTCCGAAGAAACCGCCCATTCCCCCGGCTATGCTTTCCCACCAGATCAATCGGCGACAACCCTCTTCGCTAAGTCTGTTCGGATCGGGGACTGAGTTTGTTGGATTCGGATTTATTAAGTATTTCTTATGGTCTGGGACGATGTTGAAAGTGATGCGAAACCGCGAGCCTTTCATTTTTCCCAGGAATCTAAGGTCTTATACCCATTCTTTTCTGGTGAGTTTGGCTTTGCAAGTTTGAGGTCAGGGGTTCGATCCCCCTCAGCTCCACCATTTCCAAAGGTCACATCCGGTTGGAGCCCATGCCCCGCGGGAAAACCCATCCCGAATTGAGACCGGCTAAAACGAATCTATCCAAATCGGCTTAATGGTGCGATTCCGATTTGTGGGTCTCTTACCTATCGCCTCTTGAGAGTCTGTCGCAACCCCAGCTCGGACGGATCGCGGGGGATAAAATACAGTTCGAACTCCCACCAATCGCCTCCACTGGGAATGTCGTAAAGGTAAATTTCCGCTGTGTATAAGTTCTCCTCCGAGGGTTGTTCTAACACGAACGGATGCGCATCTCGTGTGCCGATCCGTTTCGGGAGGACTGTGCCACCCTTTCGAGGCAGCGGAGCGTGGACCTCGCTCTTTTCGACCGAGGGACCATCCCATCTCAGGTGTTCGACCTCGACTTCCGAGCCTCGTATTCGGAGGAGATCTCGGCCATCGATCTTTCCCCTCCAAGTGAGGAGATGAACCGTCTCATCCACGTGTTCTTTCAGGACTTCCACATACCTCTTCTGTTCCTCCTCAACGAACCGTTCGATCTCATCGGAACTCGGAGCCTCGACCAGATTCGTTTCGGCTTGGGAGAGATCCTCTAATGCTTCCCTGACATTGATGAGGAGTTGATCCACCCCAAACATCTGGTATCCGTACCCGGGCGACTTCACAAACTGATCTCTAGTCGCGCGCAGGTCCGCGTCCAGGTTTTTCAGTGCAAGTCGGTTTTCATCGGAAGGGTCCTCTCGATATTGAAAATAGGCGAAGAAGGTCTTGACGTATCGGTTATTGGTTCGGATCAAGATCTGGGTTGTTTCCAATGCTTCGACGATGTCCTCGGCCACCTCTTCCTTTGCGATCTTATCCCTGGTCCTCTGAAGTTGTTCGAGCATCCTCTCTACGGTGGCTTGTCCATGATCGAGGTAAGCGAGGGTTTCCGGGATCCAGGGTTTGCATCTCAGGTAAAGGTTGCGAAGAAATTCGATATGTTCCTTACCGCCGTCGATGCTGGGGTATCCCCGCGCGACGAACTGACCGACTCGGATATGCGGAAGCGAATTAAACTGACCGTATGCGGCTGGTTCGATATACAGTCCGTACTTGTACGCCACCGGCGACATGAGAAGGATTTCCGCCATCCCAGTCGCAGCCTCGGGGCCAAAATGTATCGCACAGAAATCCCGCGCGATAGTTTCAACATCCTCGTGGTGATTCCAGGAGAGTCGCGCCACTGTGTAAGCCGTCAAGGATCTCGTCCGCCAGTCTTCGTGGCCTGGCAGGTCGAGGCTAACCCCCACTAGGTTGGAGGAGGATGTATCGAGCATGGTCTGAAGCCCCGCCTGAAAATAGGGTCCGGGATAAGTTGGAAAGAGGTTCCCTCCGGCGTGGTAGTCCAGATTCTCGCAGACCACCATTGTCCGATGAGGCGTCCGATTGATCGTGGGATTGTAGGACTGAAAGAACCAACGATCGTTTTGAGTGAAACTCGGGATGAGGTAAAGGTTCTTTGATGGAACTTCGTCCGTGAAAATGCTTTCGTAAACTGCGGGTTGCGCCTGTTGCTCAAACGCGTTCGGCGCCCAAGTCCGGTGCAACAACAGTTTATCGAACTCGCCTACCACGACTTCCCAGACTTTCGTCACAAAGGTCCGGTGTCGCTTCGCGGGGCTCCAGTCGCCCTCACCCCCTCCGTGGACGACATCGAACGTTCGGTATTCTCCCCAATATCGCTGCTCGTCTGCGATAAAGGTTCCTACACCATCCAACTCTGGCATGGCTTTGAGGAGCCTCCGGTACTTGGCCTGAACCGCCTCCCAGAAACGCGGGTCTTCGGGATCGAGAGTCGCCCCGAACTCTTCGAGAAGCGAGGGGTGGTAAGTAAAATCTGTCCCGAAGGTCATGAATTTCAGGCCCAGGCGATGAGCATACTCGGCGAGTTCACGGGTCGTTTCTCGATACGCCCCGTTCTCGGTTCTCTCTGGTTCGGTGTTCCAGGGAACCAGCCTTAAAGGATTCTCCCCGAATACGAGGTTCAAGCCATACCGAAGCGCGCGCTCGATGTCCGCCTTGCTTCGAACCGGGATGCGGGTGTAACGATGATCCAGCACGGGTTCACGTTTCACGTTGATATCGGGTATGTGACCGAATGCCCTTATTCGATCCCACACCCAATAGAGGCCGTAGACATCGCCCGCCACTGAACCTCCTGATACCCACACCGTCTTAGCGCCCTCTTCGGTCACGGTGAAGATCTCGAACCCCTCGGGTTTTTTGACTCCTTGGGGGAGAAACGTTCCCTCCCTCTGAAGGTTCGCTGCGGTTGGATTGCGTCCCGCCGACCCGACCACGATTCTGTGCGTCTGAAGAGAGGAGGATTGGGTTCCGGTACGGATGACGATTCCATGTGCGAGGCCTTCTGTCGCCAAATCTTTGACCGCGATTTGGATCGCCACCTCGGTTCGATAATCTTCCGGGAGTAGAACAGTCCAGTCGGCTCGCGCCTGGCCCATGGAGCACAAGAGAAGGAGTAAGAGATAGTAGTTTTTCATGCCAGCAATTGTGAATCGAATCGCACCGTGTGCAAAGTACGAGTCTGCGGGCATCAGGGCGGATGACCTGTAGGGGGTTGACAAACGACTCTGTAATAGGATAATCACATGTTATTAGATTGGATGTCAAGAATGCTTTCAAAAACAGCCCTCAACGCCCTCAAAGCTTTCACCGTCCTGGCAGAGTTGCCGGCGGACTCCCATGCTGGAGCGAAGTCCATCGCTGAAAAGATCGGCGCTGGCCAAAACTATTTGGGAAAACTGCTCCAGGCCATGGTCGATGAGGGGCTCGTAGTTTCCCAGAAAGGGATGGGAGGCGGTTTTCGTCTGAATCGAAAACCCGAGGAGATCACCATCTTTGATGTGGTCGAGCCGATCGATCATGTCAGCCGTTGGGATGGATGCTTCATGGGACACGAGTCTTGCACGGACGAGAACGCTTGTTTGGTCCATGATCGTTGGAAACTTATTAGGACCGAGTATTTGAGTTTTCTCAAAGAAACGACACTCACCGATTTGCGAAAGAAGGGAAGAGCTGATTTGTCCCTTTGACAGGAACACTGTTGTGATTAAATCAGCTAGTAACATGTGATTAGTTTGAGTGATGAAAGTTAAAGGAGAACATCATGAAACCCACTGAAATCCTCATGAACGAGCACCGGATCATCGAGCAAGTCTTGAACTCTTTGGAGAAGATCACCCAGGAAGCGAAATCCAATGGAAGGTTAAACCGAGGCCATGCCGAAGAGGCCATCGAATTCTTCCGGAAATTCGCGGACCAATGTCATCACGGAAAGGAAGAAGATCGACTTTTTCCTCTTGCCCATGAAAGAGGGATTCCTCAAGAGGGCGGTCCGATCGGACAAATGCTATTGGAGCATACTGTTGGCCGGGGGGCGATTCGGAAGATGGACGTGGCAGTTCCCGCAGCGTCCGAGGGAGATGCGGCCGCGCTCGCGGCCTACTTGCAGGGAGCACGTGAGTACATTGACCTCCTTCGCGCACATATACAAAAGGAAGACCGAATTCTGTTTCCGATGGCCGATCAGGTCCTCACGGAAAATGACCAAGAGAATCTGCTGGATGCATTCAAAGAAGCAGAGCAGAGCCATGAGGACCCAGAAACTCACGCGAAATGCCTAGGCATCGCGAATCGATTGGCTGAGTACTATGGCGTGCCCAAAGCCATCGCCTGATCCGCCATCGAGGCATCGAGCATTCAGATGCTGTTTGAGTGATAAGCCGGTCTCTCAAAAATCGGCTCCTCAACGGTGACTCGCACCACCTCTTGAGAGAACTTGTTGTACCCGATGACCGTGTCGTTGAATATTTCTTGAGCGCGGCTTGAACCGTCCGGCATGGTGACCTCGACCTCGGCCACTTTTTCGCCCTTGACGATTTCGTATTTGAACAGAATCTGTTGCGTAGTCCGGAAGAGCTGAAGCACAGCCAACAGTTCCCGGTCGGGACAGGAGTATTGCTCGATCGCATGCTCGACTCCCGGGCCGAACATCTGTTCCAGATAATGACGGGGCACCCACCGGGGAGGGATGTAGTAGCCATTCGGCTCCGTCCCGAATTGCGGATATAAGGGTAACGCGATCTGACGCTCGCGGATTAGATAGTAGAGCGGGTTTGTCGCGTCCGCCGCCCACTTTCCCTCCTCATTGATGCGTACCAACCCCTGCATCCGAATTTTTCCGGGACAGGCGGTCATGCACCTTGTCTCGCAGGGTTCGCCATCCGGGCTCAACTCCGGATCCTTTCCTTCGATCCTCGGATAGCAACCCACACACTTCTCGCTCGTCGCCATATTTGGGCGATGGATCGCCTTCTTGTAGGGGCACGCCTCAACGCATTTTTGATAACCACGACAACGCGACTGGTCGATGAGAACAATCCCATCCTCGGGTCGTTTGTAGATTGCCTGACGCGGGCACGCGGCTAGGCATCCGGGATAGGTGCAATGGTTACAGAGACGCGCCAGATAGAAATACCAAACCTTGTGTTCGGGGAGACGGGCCGAGGAACCGAATGAAGTCCCGGTCCAGGCCTTTCCTTGCGCGACTTCCTCATGGACATTGGGCGATTCCCATTCCTGTGCGGGTGGAAGGTAACCGATCGCCGCCTTGGGTCCCTCCGGCCCCGCGTAACCCTCGGCCGCTTCGAAGATGGTCTTTCCGCCGAACTCACCGTAGGGCTTTTCGTGCTCCGTTCCCTGGTCGAGGTACCAA
>JAJDBZ010000408.1 GCA_029261095.1 Candidatus Omnitrophota bacterium
CGCCTTCCAGCCCTGGCCTCGCTGTCGCCGAGCCTTGAGGAGATTGTCCTTTCGAGACGTAGATCCCAACAAAATATCCGGACCCCCACATGAGCGCCATGATAAATGCCGAAGACATTCTTGAATCTCTAAAATGAAGCATGACAAACCCTCCTTCACACCCTTCACCCTGCTCGCCGCTATCACACGATACGTTGCCTCATTTCTGAAGCAATAGTAAAATTCCGACCGCAACGGCGAACAGAGCCAATAGATCGCCCTCGTATCCAAATCTCAGATTGAGAATCGGCGCCGTCAACACTCCATACAGGATCATCCACACGGCCAAAAGAATCATCCCAAAATTTCTTGATGATTTCCAAAATCTCATGAGTTCACTCCTTCTATCTCAATCGTCACATCCGGATTCAACCACTTCCGGAATCAAAGATACTATCGCTGAACGATCATCTTACGATTCATTGTTCAAGTTTCGCCCTCCACAGATCCTCTCCTCAATTCGCCCCTCTGTTGTGGGTGATCCAGTATTGGCCCACGGTTTCAACTACAGCCTGAAAGTCGGGAAAACTCAAAGGTTTGATGATGTAGCTGTTGGCGCCGCAGCGATAACTCTTTCTAACGTCATCGGACTGGTGGGAACTGGTGAAGATGACCACGGGGATGAGATCCAGTGAGTCTTCGGAGGCTTCCAGCGACCGGATTTGACCGAGGACGGAGAACCCATCTTCCCCGGGCATCTCAAGGTCCAGGAGGACCAAGCGTGGAGATTCTTCCCCAAGGCGATCAGTCCAATTTCCCCGACTGAAGAGAAAATCCAGCGCCTCCGGGCCGTCGTTGACAGCCACGATGTTGCCGTGGTGAATCGAGGATTGCAGGGTCTCCACAATCGATCCGCGTTCGCTGTCGTTATCCTCCACCACAAGAACGTCGACCCTTTCATGAACTGTCATTTGGTTTCCTCCTGTCATTCGAAAGATCAACCGGGTTATTTCATCTCGGACTTTGTAACCTCATTGTGCCGCTCCAAGACAAACCGCCGGTAAACCTCAGGACAAGTTTTGATATGGTCTCGGTTTCCCGAAAAAAACCCACTTTATTCCTTGAGAACGAATGTCACTTTCATACTGACCCGGTATTCGGAAATCTTTCCTTTGCTATCTACAAGGACCTCTTGGTCCTGAATCCAAGCGGATTTGACATTCTCGAGAGTCTCGCGCGCACGCTGGACTCCCTCCTTGATCGCATCGTCGAAGCTTTTGATTGAAGAGGCTTTGATCTCGGTGATTCGTGCAACTGACATGGATATACGTCTCCTTCTTCGGGCTCCCTAAGCGGTTCCACGCAACGAATCGCCTTCGCCGGCACGATTCTTCGTGGCCCTCACACATGAAGGATGCCAGATCAAGGTGAATTTTCGGTATACCTGGGGTAAAACATTGGTAATCGACTGGATCGGTCGGATCCGCGGATGAGAGAATTGCACACCTACTCCGCTCGGACCAAAGTCGGCTTATCAGGATAGGCCAAGGACTCGCTTTTGAGGCCATAACAGGGATAAACAAGAAATTGCCGGAAGGGATGTCCTTTGAAGAAAGCATTGATTTCATAAGGGTCTCCAACAACATCGTAGTTGTTCCGCAATTTACTCATTTCTCTGGCGCGCCTTTCCACGCTGCTATGGTCGTTGGAGACATACAATCCGTTCGCCCCCGGTTTCGCATAGCGGGAGGGCCAGAGAAGGTATCCACGTCGATCGCCATGCGTGGGAACAAAAGCTCGTTCGGGATGTCCGGAGTAAAAAGCCGCGACCGACACGCGATCGAATCTTCGTGACTCGATTAGATCGAAACCTCCGGACGCCTCGTCTTCAATCTTGGATTTTAGAAACTCGCCGAGTTTGTCGTATCCATAAAGATGCGCGGACCAATCCGACTTTACATAGGCGGACACTTCCCGTTGGATAGCGGAAGGCATCCATGAATTCGGCGACGAAAGACTGACCGGATAGGGATAAACGAGATAGAGATAGGTCAACACGGTCATCGTTCCGGCCGAAGCGTAAAACGATGCCCGACGAGGGACTGTCCATCGTTCCAACCCTACGGCTATGAGAGGCAATAATCCGATGAACACCGGCGCGGTCCAGTGAATCTTTACCGATTTGCTGAGACTGACAAAGACGAACAAGATAAACAAAGGCATCGAGGACCAGAGAACCAAGGACATGCTCCGGTCCTCGGAGAGGGTGCTTCGCTTAAATGCCCGGGAGACCGTCCGCACCAGATAGCCGTAAACCCACGGAGAAAGCAATACAAACGGTGCGAGGAAAACCCCCATGACATGAACCAACTTGAATTCGCCGCTCTCAGCGTGATCGAGCAATTGAAACTCGTAGGTGATCCAATCATTTTCGGCATTCCACCAGAAATTGGGCATGTAAATCGCTATCGCCAGCGCTCCCGCAAGATACGGCCAAGGGGAGGTCAAATAGCGACGATCCTTACCGAAAAAAATCAAGTGCAAAACCAGTGAACCAACCAGAGGCAGGGCGTGGAATTTGCTCAAGAGCGCACCGCCCGCAGCGACGCCGGTCAACAACCACCAAGTTGGCTTGCCCGTCGCCAGAGAGCGCTCGAAACAGAGTAGAGTCGCACACCAGAAGAAAAACAACGGCGCATCGGGCTGGTTTTGTATTGCCATCACCGAATAAATGGGAATCAAATTGAACAACAGCGCCGTTCGTATCCCCGCCCGCGGCGAATCGAATAGATTGCGGGCATACCAATACAAAAAAATCGAGCAGAAAAAATGTTCCACCACACTATGGAATCGAACGGCCAACGAGGAAGGCGGATCAAAGAAATTGAAAAGATGTAAAAAAGCGCCGAGCATCGGTGGATGATCGAAATAGCCGAGGTCAATGTTGCGGCTATACATCCAGTAATAGCATTCCGTTTCAAATAGCGGGTGGCTCGCGGCCACAAGAAGGCGAATCGTCGAGGCGGCAACCAAAATGCCAAGCCACATCCAGGAGCTGTCCCAAAAACGACGCGAACCGGTGTCTTGTTCTGTCAATTTGTTCGTCCCTTGGAAACCCATACCCCTTTGTTTTCCTTCATCCAAAACTGTGAAGTTAACGTCCACAAGATGGATATCGATACAATCATGTCCAATCCCTCGGTTTCTCCTTGATACTGAGAAACGAGTGAGAGACCGTTCACCAGAAACCACTCCTAGAAGAATAGAAATCCGAGGTAAAGTTTTGGTAAAGTTGCGGCATAGATTTGGTATATCGTTGGTAGTGGGCGGGGCCGATTTAAGGTGCTTTTGGTTTCGGCAAGGAGGAGCCCCTCGCCGCTAGATGACCGCTCCAAAGAGGCGTCCGACCGATGCTGTACATCCCATGGCAACGGCGCCCCAGAACGCTGCGCGGAGCCAGCCGATCCGATCAATGCGATGAAATTCTCTTTGCATGATATTCCTTATGAGCGGGTTATCCTTGGGATTTCATCATACCCCGATTATGGAGACGGAATCCCAGCCTGAGCGGGAATGACATCACGCTGATCCTCTAGGAGCTGAAAGGGTAATGAAGGGCTTGCGCCAATCTTCCGAAGCGAGGCCATCACCCGGTCGGGCCGTCCCCAGTCGGACCAATTCACCCCCTCCATCGGAAGCACGCGCAAATCCTCGGTCTCCTGCTGGAGGATGTCGGAAGAAAAGTCAGCCGCCTGCATTCCATCGAAGACAGCATCGCACCAATCGGGACTCATGATCTGAACCGTCCGTAATCCATCCTCTGGCTGATCGAGTGGACCGTTGAACACCACCCCAGGGCCTTCCCCATTATTGGAAAAAAGGGGGCGCGAGAAGCGGTCCGTCCTCTTCGTGCCGACTCCGCGACCGATTCCGGGTTGTAGAAATCTGAATTCCCGAAGTGTATGGGGGAGGTGCTTTTCCAAGAGTCTCCAAAAGGTTTCGATTTTCCCGGCCATGATCATCGTATTCCACAGGCATCGTTGAAGAAAAAGTTCGCTGGCCATCAAGAAACCGGGTTTCTCGTGGAGGGACCTGACATTTTGGACTTGAAAACCATTTTGATTGTTTTGGCTATCGTTTTTGCTCTCGTCGGATTCGATCCAACCATAGTCATATTCGGGTCCATCTGGGTGGACGCCAAGCAAGAGTAGAGTTTTCCCGGAATCTCGCTCCGCGAATTGAAATGAGTTCTCGAGATAGTGAATAAAATTGGACTCGGGAAAGGCGAAATGGTCAGACGGAAGGATGAGCACGGTCGCATTCGGATCACATTGCGAAATATACGAAAGCCCGAAGAAAACCGCCGGAGCGGTTCCCCGATTGATGGGCTGTTCAAGTATCCTTCCAGGATGTTTTCTTCCATTACCATTATTTTCGGAAAGGAATTGACGCTGGCCCTTACAGATGACCGTAACGATGTGGTCTTCAGGGACAAGGGTCATTGCGCGATCGACCGTATGTTGAAGCATCGTGCGCGATCCGGTGAACGCACAGTACTGTTTAGGACGTGGTTCCCCCAAACTATCTTCGATCATCGGCCTCATCGGCGTTCCCTCTCCACCCGCTAAAATAACCACCCATCGGGATTCCGATTGACCGTTCCATTGTATAGATCCCACTTGTCCATTTATGTTTGCCTCTTGAATCATTCGATTTTTCTCTCCCTCGTTGTCGTTGCTCCGATGCGGTTTGTTTAAACCTCTCGGATGGAAACTGGCTCAAACTATGGACTCTCAACGGAATGCTCGGAATCCACCAAAAACAGGTTTTTGGTCGCTCCAAGACAAACCACGCATAAGAGTCATTGTCCAAGGTGAACTTCCGGTAATGTCTTGCTAAAGATTCTCAGGTCTGGGTAAACCAGATAAACGCAAAAACGAATCGAAGCGACGCTCACCCGCTTGCAGGGAGCGCCGCTTCACTACGAATTGAGTTACAGCGCCGGTCCTTTTACATTGGGGCGCGCATCCTTGGCGAAGGTCCCCGCTCGTTGAGCCACGATGACTTTGAAATCG
>JAJDBZ010000409.1 GCA_029261095.1 Candidatus Omnitrophota bacterium
GGTCCCCCCTCTCTACAAGGTGGAGAGGGGGTTAGGGGGAGAGGTTTTGACAAGAGGTCGCGGTATTAGCGAGGTTGAAAGGAGACCAGCACACCATGTCCAACAAGAAAATATTTGTTCAACCCGATGAGGTGGAAACCCAAAAGTTCGATTGGGGGACGCTGCAATGGTTGAGCGAACCGAGAGTGACCGAAGCAGATCGATTCAGTTGCGGTGTGGTCCGACTCGAAACGGGTCAAGGACATGTCCGTCACAACCATCCCGAAAGCGAGGAGATTCTCTATTTCATCAAAGGAAAGGGTCTTCAGACAGTCGGCGATGAGGAGAAGGAGTGCTCGGAGGGTGAGTTAGTGCATATCCCCCAGGCGGTTTTCCATTCCACGATCAATACCGGAAAGGAGGAGCTGGTTCTCTTCGCGGTGTATGCGCCTCATGGTCCTGAAGCGTTTCTGAGATCCCTGCCCGAGTGCGAGATCCTCCCCCCAAAGGGAAAATCGTAGATTAATCGGACGTAAATGGATGTATTTGGATGTTGGAGCCGACCTTAAAAGAGAGGCGTGTTAAACAAAGAAAAAGGCACAGCCGGTCCAAAGTATTGCTGCGATCAGGGCGGCAACGCTTGCCTGCGGGATCTGAGTCTTAACATGATCCATCAGGTCGCAACCGCAACACATGGAGGATAGAACGGTGGTATCCGAGATAGGGGAACACTGGTCCCCAAACACACTGCCATCCATCACCGCGGCGAAGCAGAGTGTCATAAAAAACATCGGGTGTTCGAGACCGTGCGAGGTCGCCACCGCATGAGCCAAGGGCATTGCGAGTGGAAACGAGACCGCGTAGGTCCCCCAACTCGTTCCGGTCGAAAAGGCGATGACGATGGTCATGATTTGGAGAATTACGGGGAGCAGCCAATAGGGAATCTTGTCTCCCAGGAGTTCAACAAGAAAAATTCCACCTCCCGCCTCTTTGCTCAGATTCCCGATGGTCATTGCCAACATGAGGATGACCGAACCAAGCACAACTCCTTTGAGACCATCGGTGATCCCTTCGATCACATTTTTCAGCGACATTCCCTTCCCCATCGCCAATCCAACTGCAACCAATAAAGCAGCTCCAAAAGCCCACCGGACTTCCGGCGACCCGAAAGCAACGAAGGTTCCTATTGCAATCCCGATGAGAACAACCAGTGGGAGAAAGAAGTCGATCACGTTCGGCTTGTATCCCTCAGGAACATGGCTCAACTGAAGTTCTTTGGCGGCCAGAGGTTCGGCATCGGGGGCATCCAGTTCGCCGGTTTCTCTCGCTCTTATTATGGCAGCTTTCAGTTTCTTCCCAAGAAACGGAGATTTGTCTATGGAGAGAAGGAAGGTGAAGAGGACTGCGAGGATCGCATAGAAACAAAATGGGACACTCTTGAAAAAGAATGTGATTCGATCCGATTCAGTGGCAAGCCAAGGGACACCCGCGACAAAGATGAAGGCCTGGATGTATCCGGGCCAGGCATTGAAGGCGAGCTGCGAGGCGATTGGAGAAGCGGTGGAGTCGACAATATACGCGAGTTCTTCGTGGGCAATCTTCTCTTTATCCGCCAGGGGTTTCACTGTTGTTCCCACCAAGACTGTGCTGACAGTCCCCCCCTGGAAGAAGATGACCCCCAACCCCCATGCAACCAGTTTGGCGGTCCTGGGGCCGCGGACAAATTTTTCCGTCATGAGGTCGGCAAAGGCTTGTGCCGCTCCGGTCCGGGACCAAATCCCGAGCAGTCCCCCGAGCATCCAAAGATAGAGAATCAGGACACCAGCCGCATCCTTGGTCGCGAGGTTTTCAACAAGAACCGCCTCGGTCAGATCGAATTTGCCGATCAAGAACGCGCCGGAGACGATGCCTCCGAAGAGGGCGGTGACCGGTTCGCGAGTCACCCAACAAAGGAGAACGGCGACTGCGGCGGGAAGGAGTGACCAGAACCGCCAGTGCCGTTTGGCAGTCAACTGAAAATATTCCTTCTGTTCCTCCCCGGTTTCGTTCTCAATCTTTACCGCGAACTCATTCTTGATGGGTGGATCGATCCGTTCTTCATTGTAACGTTCAACGCTTTCCGGATTGAGAAGGGCTTCGGCGTAGGGGGTTGTTTGATCCAGATAAAGCGGTTTTCCCTTGTAAATGAAATACTCTTTATCTTCTTCATCCAGATGAACATCCAGGGAAACCACTTCCACAGTCCAAGTCGCAGGAACCGTCCGCCCCACCCACCAGGAAAGGAGTATCGATAGGACGAAAATGATTCCGGAAGCTTTTCTCATGCTCCGATACGTCTTCCTTCGATCACTGAACCGATAGCATCGATTTCAATCAGAGCGCCTTTGGGAAGTGCGGCAACTTGAACAGTCGACCGTGCCGGTTTGTGTGCGCTGAACGCCTGTGCATAAAGCTGGTTGACTTCATCAAACATTGCGAGGTCCGTTAAGAACACTGTGGTTTTCACAACATGGTTGAGGCTCGATCCACCTACCGTCAGTACCTGTTTAAGGTTCTTGAGTACTTGTTTGGTTTGCTCGCTAATCCCACCATCTACTATCTCGCCGGTCTCCGGATTCAGGGGAATCTGACCGGAGCAATAGAGCATTCCCTCGACCTCTATTGCTTGAGAATAAGGCCCGATCGCCTCGGGGGCTAAGCTTGTGGATACGGTCCGGAACTCCATAGTGATCACCTCGCGCGAATGTCAACTGAATTATTTGGCAGCTTTTTGTGAAGTTCGAGGCTTTTATCCT
>JAJDBZ010000410.1 GCA_029261095.1 Candidatus Omnitrophota bacterium
AGGTCTACCCCAATGGAATTTCCACCTCGCTTCCCGCCGAGGTGCAACTTGATTTCTTACGGACTGTTCCCGGGTTGGAGGAAGTCGAAATGGTCCGTCCCGGTTACGCGGTCGAATACGACTACGTCGATCCGACGCAACTTCTCCCAACACTTTCGGTCAAATCGACTCCGGGTCTCTTTCTCGCCGGACAGATCAACGGTACCAGCGGCTACGAAGAAGCCGCTGCGCAGGGGTTGATCGCGGGGGTCAATGCCGCGCTCTGGGTCAATGGGCGTGAACCCTTTGTTCTCGGTCGAGATGAAGCCTATATCGGTGTATTGGTCGATGACCTGGTCACTCGAGGCGCCACCGAACCCTACCGAATGTTCACCAGCCGCGCCGAGTACCGTCTCCTCCTCCGTCAGGACAACGCCGACCTCCGCCTGACTCCGCGTGCGGCTGAAATCGGGCTGGTCGAATCCAGTCGCGGATCGGAGATCCTTCATCTAAAGAACGAAATAGATCGCGAGATCCAGCGGTTACGAGAGACTCGAATCTCGCCCAGCCGCGCCGTTCGTGAAAGAGTCGAAGCGGTCAGCCGAGGCGAGTTCAAGAAACCTTCTTCCCTCTGCGAGGTCTTGGAACGAAGCGGGATGACTTACGGTAGAATCAAAGAAATCGAGGTTTTCCATGAGTCCGAAGGCTTGTCGGTCTCACCCACCGACCTCTTGGTCCTCCCGCGGGTCGCTGAACAGGTGGAGATCACCATCAAATATCGGGGTTACCTCGAGCGTCAAATCAAGCAAATTCAGGAACAGAAACGGCTTGAATCGCAAAGCATCCCTTCAAGCCTCGATTACCTCACCCTTGAGGGAATGCGGAACGAAGCTCGGCAAAAACTGGACCGCGTTAGACCGCTCACACTCGGGCAAGCTTCACGGGTTGAGGGAGTCTCACCCGCCGACATCGCTGTCCTCATGGCAACAGTCAAGCGTATGGGGCAAATTCCTGCTCAATTCGAGGGAAAGGGAAACTCGAAGGATCCATCCTAGCCGTAATTCGGTTTTCCCCTTGCAGGATGACAATCTTAAATGTATTGATACGAGCCGATTGCTCCACTAAAATTGTGGTAGGTTGGTGATCATGATTGGTTTACCGGAAAGGTTCATGAATGAAAGGCTACACTCGAAGTGTGTTTACTGGGATCTTTTTTGCTTCCCTGCTTGCTCTCTCTCCCCCCGTTTTTTCCCAGGACACCTTGTTCGGGCCCCAGAACATCGTAGCCGGAGGATACACGACTGTTGAACCGGTCAGTGTCTATGCGGCCGACCTGGATGGCGATCTCGATCTGGATATTCTGGTCAGTCAGTTTTTCTCCAATTTCTTTGGTGCGCAGGTGATGTGGCTCGAAAGCGATGGCCAACCCCAACCAAAATTCCATCCTCACATTATCGAAGATAACGAACCTTCCGGCGAATCTGGTATCCCGATCGACTTAGACAAGGATGGCGACATGGACGCAGTCGTCGCGGTCGCTACCCGGATCAAATGGTACGAGAACGACGGCGGCCTGCCCCCTCAGTTTGCGAAACACCATGTTTCAGAGGTGGGCGGAAAAGCCAATTCCCTCGATCTCGTCGATTTTGACAAGGATGGCGATGACGATTTCGTTTCGGTCGGTGATGGGGTGTATTGGTACGAAAACATTGACTCCGGAACTGTTACCGAACACATGCTCAGTCCACTCTCCGGTAAAGACTTGCACGCTATCGACATGGACCAGGACGGAGATATCGATATTCTGGTTACCGGAACATCCACTTGGTGGTTAGAGAACGATGGGAGTTTTTCGTTCACCCAACACCTCGTGTTTGCAGCCAGCGGTAACACAGTTCAAGGCGGCGATTTCAATGGCGACACAGAAATCGATGTCGCGGTGGGTGGTTCGGCGCTCTGGTGGTTCCCAAATAGTGGTGCCGAAGTTTTCAACCAGCAGATTACATTTGGATTCAGTACGAACACACTCCAAGCGATCGACCTGAACGAGGATGGCGCCCTGGATTTGTTGGTGGCGGAAGAGGGACGTTCCACCGACACCATCTTGTACCGCAATGATGGCGCGGGCAATTTTGGGCGGCAGTTTCTAAACTCTCGCGGAGATTATCCATGGGGTGTGTTTGGAGTCGACTTGGATGGAGATGGGGATAATGACGTCATTTCCACCCGCAGCGGATTTTGCCACGGTAAAGGGTGCCAGGATGGCGAAATTAGTTGGGAAGAGAGCAGCGGAGGGACCTTTCCGACTTTCACTCCACACACGATCGCCA
Source organism: Candidatus Omnitrophota bacterium (assembly GCA_029261095.1). Taxonomy (GTDB): domain Bacteria; phylum Hinthialibacterota; class Hinthialibacteria; order OLB16; family OLB16; genus JACKFH01. Next base: position 2,310 of record JAJDBZ010000410.1, read on the forward strand.
CTTCACTTCTCAATTTTTCAGAAATGATTGCTGTTGATATGGAAGGCGATGGGGACGGCGATGTGGTGACGGCCGAGGGCGGAAAGCTATTTGTCCATGAAAACAACGGGGCTGATCCACCCAGTTTCAATCCTGTCTTCTCCTCTCCAAGCACCAACGGTAAAATGATCTTCCCCGCCGATATTGACAACGACACGGACACGGATTTGTTATCCTCAGACGGGTTCAATATCCGATGGTTCGATAATCAGGGAGGGGTCGGGTTCCCAGTTCGTCATATCGGCCGTGCGCTCGGATTCAGATCCGATCTTGAGGTGGCGGCGGAGCATCTCAATCCAGACGGTTTCATGGATATCATTTCCGGGGGTCCGGGTCTCGTTTGGTTCAGAAGCGATGGCGCACCGATTCCGTCATTCACACGGTTCACCCTCGATCCGATCGAAGCGAATTCGGTCGTTCCAGTAAACCTCGATGGTGATGCGCACAACGATATCGCAGCCATTAGTTCAGACCTCGACCGAGTTGCGTGGTTCAAAAACAATGGGGATAACACCTTCGCTCCGGAAACACTGAGCATCCCCATCGCAAACGGTCCGAGTCAGGTCGGTTCGGGCGATTTGGACGGAGATATGGATATCGATCTTTTCTCCTCCTCCCAATTTGATGGGAAAATCATCTGGTACGAAAACAACGGTGCGGATCCACCTGGATTCACACCCCACACGATACTCACATCCGGGGGATCCGAACCTCGCTCGATTCAATCAGGGGATTTCAACCAGGATGGGCGCCTCGATCTCGTGTCGGCATTGAAAGGAACGGACCGAGTTACTTGGTTCGAAAACAACGGGGGATCCCCGCCTACATTTACGGCTCGCGATCTCCCGACAGTCACCGACGCCCCCGTCTCTCTGTTTGTTGCGGATGTCGATGGTGGTGGGGCTCTCGACATCCTGGTGGCCTCGGAGAACGACGACAAGATTTCGATTCTCAGGAATCTCGGCGGGAACCCGCCCCAATTCCAGCAATTCATCATCAGCCAGAACGCGGATGGAGCATCCAGTGTTTTTGCGGAGGATGTGGACTCGGATGGCGATTTAGATGTTTTGACTGCCTCTAAGATTGACCACACCATTGCGTGGTTCGAGAATTTAGGAGAGGTCCCGCTGACATTCGTTGAACACGAAGTGAGTACCAGTTCGATTGGCGCGAAATCGGTCTTCGCCGCAGATGTGGATGGCGATCTCGACATGGATATTCTGTCCGCGTCTCAATTCGACGGAAAAGTCGCCTGGTACGAAAACAACGGAAACACACCACCCAGCTTCTTTGAGCGTGAGATTACCACTCAGGTAAAAGTTCCCGTTTCAGTTCATGCTCGCGATGTCGATGGGGATGGCGATATGGATGTTGTTTCAGCCTCAGAGGGCGACCACGCAATCTACTGGTACGAAAACAACGGCCAAATGCCACCGAGCCTGACACCTCGAAAGATGCCCAGCATTTCTGAAGAGGCGCAGTGGGTTTGCACCGAGGACATCGACAAAGACGGAAACATGGATGTGTTGGCTGCATCCCAGGGTGATGACCGGGTTACCTGGTTTAGAAATAAGGGGAACAGATCGTTTGACCCGATTGAAATCGTCTCCAATCCCATTAACAACCCGAGGCGGATTCGTGCCGCGGACATGGATGGAGACATGGACCAAGACCTGGTGATCATGACTCCCAGAAAATTGGTGCTTCTGCAAAATGATGGCAACTCACCTCCCAGTTTCGAAACAATCGTCATCGCCCATGCACTATCGGTGGCCCCCCTAGAGGACGGACTGTCCTTCTATCTGATTTGGCCCTGGGCGCGCCTTCGGCTTGGCGATGTTAACAAAGACGGATTTGTGGATGTCTTTGTGGCCGGCTATGTTGAAGGAGGAGGTATCTATTGGTTCGAAAACAGTGGTGGTGCAGAGCCGGTTTTCACCCCAAGACGTATCAGCACACAGGGAGACTTTGTTAATTCCATCGATCTCTTCGATTTGGACAATGACGACGATCTCGATCTGATTTGGGGGACATCGGTCAATCCCGATCGTGTCGCCTGGCATGAGAATTTTTTCGGCATGGTGCCGACCCCCACTTTTACATCGACTCCCACCAATACTTTGACTCCAAGCAATACACCGACGTTCACCGAGACACCCACTCACACTCTGACAAATGCGCCGACTTCCACATTCACGCCTACTTCCACGCCGACTCCGACTCACACACCCACGGCCACTCATACTCCGACCGAGGTCGTTTACAACCAGTCCGACATCAACCTGGACCGATCGGTGAATACGGTGGATCTTTTTATCCTGGCCTATGACTGGCACCGGATCGCCGCTGCTCAAGAGGTGGGCGACTTTTTGGCAAGGATCTCCACCCCTGAAGAATTTCATGACCTCACTGTCGAAGGATCGGGCCGTTTCGATGTCGTCAGGGAAGGGAAGTATTGGGCTCCCGCAAGCGACGATCCCGATCTGCTTCCCAACCTCTTCCAGAATGTGAACCTTTATCCCTTCCATCCGGAGTTTTTCACTTCGGTCTTCCCGGAACGGTTTGCGGGACAAGACACTCTCGCTCTTATCCTGAGAAACACACCGAGACAGTACTTTGCCGGCGCGATCTTTGAGTTCGAATCGATCGATGGAGGGACCCTATACGGGTTCGATTCGGTGGCCGATTATCTGGACTTTTCCGAGCTCCTGACCGAGCAGGAAGTGGAATACTTGTACGGTGTCATCTCGCAGAATTTTCAGTTACGCCCCCTTGCGTATTCGCCCATACATCCCCTCGCGCTTTCGGAGGCGGAGAATTGGGATAACCCATCCTTCCCGATCTACCTTCCGGGCGCCACTATCGAATCCACATACGAAGCCTACACCTTGGGAACCAATTACGGTCGAGTTCGCATCCTGACCTTGGACGAATTGGAAGAAGCCAATCAAAACGGAACCATCAGTTGGCAGGACATCCTCGTCCTCGATGGAACCCCATTCGACATCGAAGGGGTCCAAGCCGCGATTGTCACCGGGGCACGGCAGGGGGAACTTTCCCATGTGGCCCTTCGCACCGCGCGCCGCGGAACGCCGAATGCCTTCATCGTTTCCCCTCATGAGGCGTTCGCACAGTATGAGAACCAGCTCGTCCGTCTGACATTCGGCGAGAACGAATTTGAGATTGAAACCGATGTCACATTGGAAGAGGCGCAGATGTGGTGGGATGATAATCGTCCATCGGTCCCGAATCCCTTGGCGCCCAACCTCGAATATGCGGGGTTCGATAATGTTCTCGACATGGACATATCCGACTCCGAAGAACTTGTCGGGAGATTTGGAGGGAAAGTCGCTGGCCTCGCGAGGATGTACTCGTTCCTCCCGGCCGAACACCAAGTCCCCGCTTTTGGGATTCCGTTCCGATACTACGATGAGTTCATGAGTTCGAACACGCTCTCGATCCGCCAAGGGGAAGAATTCGTGACGGTGACATTCCAGGAATACCTGGAATCCTTGTTGGATGATCAGCTTTTCCAGGGGGACGGGGAGTATCGTGCGACTCGATTGGAAGGGTTTAAGAACATCATTGAGAACCGCGGCGTGGTCGACCCTAACCTGGTGACCGCTTTGATCGACCGGATTGACGAAGTTTATGGAGCGACCTCCATTATGGTTCGTTTCCGGTCCTCCTCGAATTCCGAGGATTCACTCATCTTCAATGGCGCGGGGCTCTACGATTCCACATCGGTGTGTCCTGATGACAACCTGGACGGCGACGAAGACGGTCCCTCACACTGTTTCTCCGGACAAGACAAGGAACGAACCATTGAGCGCGCTTTGAAAAAGGTCTGGGCGAGTCTCTGGAACTTTAGAGCGTTCGAGGAACGTGAGTATTTTCAGATTCCTCAGCATGACGCTGCTATGGCGCTACTCGTTTCTATGGCCTTTCCGGATGAGGCATCGAATGGTGTGGCTTTCACTGGTGACCTTATCGCTGGATCGGATGCTGGATATCTGATCAACGTTCAAATAGGAGATTTCAGTACGGTGCAACCGGATCCTGGGATTCTTCCCGAATTGGATATTCTGAAGATCGAGAATGGGCAAGTGGTGGAAATCAACCGAGCCCGGTCCTCAACCCTAGTCAACGAAGGTGAATATGTGCTCACCGATCAACAACTCCAATTGCTCGGAGCTACGATGGCGATCGTCGATGCGAGTATGCCGATCGACCTGGAGGGGTTCAGCCGTGAAGAGGTCCTATTCGATATGGAATTTAAGTTCACTCAATCCGGCGATCTCATCTTCAAACAGGTGAGACCCTTCCTTCGTTCGAATTTCCTGCCCACCATTCCGAAGATGCAGAACGAAAGATCGGACATCGATAAGAACGGGTTGGTTGACCTTAGGGACCTCCACCTCTTCATCGGAGATCGCGGAGATGTTCTGGTAGAAGAGACTGATTTTTGAATGATGCGCTTGTGCAAGGATTCTTTTTCAGATTTTGCTAGAAGGTGATTGTACCGGTAGGCTGTAGACCATTTCCATATGAAGGCCTGACTCATCAACTTCGGGAAGAGGTGGAAATGTTCGAAGCCGGTCGTGGTGGGATGCAGTCAAGCAACACACCATGCTATCCACAATGTCGTCGTCTGCCACTTGTTTCTTCGGGAAAAGCGAGCGGGTCTCCTCAAAGAAATCCTTTGCAATTGCCCAATACGTCCTGAGCAGCTCCAATCGTTCATCGATCCCACCTTTTGTCTTTTTCGCGGAAGCCATTTCTTGTTCACCATTTAGGCCCCAGAAACAGATTTCAGGATGTACTTCCCGGACTCTGCACTTCGTTGGATTGTAGGTATGACTCATCAAGAAGAGGTCGACCTCAGCGATTTTTGAAGATATTGCAAAGGATTGCCGACTCAACCTCCTCCCCGTCTTGGACTGATTAATATCGCATGCCTCGGAATAATTTTTCGTGTGAGCAGCACGTCTGCAAGGTGCAGGAAAAATGCTCGACTTCCGAATTTTTAATCGACTACGGGCGTGTTGGTCGCAGATTCGTTCCTCAGTTCCGGAGTCCAGTAACCCAATCGGAATATCAATCAGAATCAGTCTTATCCCCTTGCTTACACAATTCACATAAAGAGATTGAACGTCTGGGAAAACGTTGTTGGATAGATCTCCGTCCATATGGATGGTGCAGAACCACCCAGCTTTGCACCCATCTACTCCCGCAACATTCATAAAATCTCCATGAGGTCTCATTTATTAGGTCGGGTTTCAGACTCACTCCCAAGGGCTCGGCGGTTCGAGATTGATCAGGCGGATATCTCGCCATTCGATATCCACGGGTTTGTCGAGCGGAGCGGAATGGACTTGAAGGGCAATGATCCCTTTTCGAATGCGTTCCACGAGTGTTTCGGTGAAATGTACTGATAGTGCGCCATCATGATAAAGACGGATATCGTCCCCGATCGCGCTCACTTCATAGTGATACCATCGGCCCGGTTCGTAGTTGGTGTCAATAAACTCTCCACCGTTCGATAAACTGGCACGCTCGTGTTCGTCATAGAGAGCGCCGGTCATCCTGGGGATTGAGGGATCGATATCGGCTTGGTACCCATGCATCTCATCTCCCTCCTCCAGCCAACTTCTAAACTGCACGCCGGTGTTTCCGCTGGTCCATCGATACCGAAAGGATAGAACGAAGTCGCTGTATTCACGGTCGCTCACCAACCAACCGTATTTCCCGGTGGCGGTTTGGCCCCGAATGCCCCCCTCATGGACCGTCCATTTCTCTTTCCCCACCTGATACCAACCCGCTTCGAGGTCCGAACCATCAAAAAGCGGTTCAAAGGTTTCCCATTCATTGAGAGGGAGGATACGAATATCCTTCCAGCGAACCTTGCATCCATCTCCAGAATGGATCTGGAATGCGAGGACACCCGACTTGGCCCCTTCAGGATCTACGATGTCGACTGTCTTGATACCATTCATGAAGAGCTGGATACGATCTCCAGCGGCGACGATTTCATAATCGATCCATTCGTCGGTGGGCAACATCTCAACCAGGCCATCGGGGGCTTTGCCGACTGAGCCGCGGCCGCCTTGTTCGTAAAGGTGTCCAGTGATCCAATCGCTGTCGAAATCGATATCGGCTTGATACCCGTTGACCATGCCCCCCTCTTGGCGGCTGCGGAATTGAATACCGCTGTTCCCACGTTCTCGCAGGAATCGGACATGAAACACGAAATTGTCATACGGATTCTCGTTAATCAGCCAGCTATACTCTTTGCTCGGACCCTCCTCGATGACAATGGCACCCTCCTCAACAGACACCTGACCATCCCCGATGACATTCCAACCTGAGAGGTCTGTACCGTTGAATAGAGATATCCATCCACGTGGTGTGGGGACATCTGTGGAGTCTTGGCAGTAGCACGGGGAAAGGAGAATCAGAGCCAGCGCGGCGGCGACCAGCCTCCATCCCTTACTCATTGAGAGGCTCCGGGCTCCCTGCCGGGAACAGTTTCAAGGTCCACCGCATACTGGGCCGGGAAGAAGAAAGGTGCATTCTGGAAAGTCGGAGAAACATTGTCCGCCTCGGTTCGTGTGCTTCCAAAAGCGAAAATCCCACCGAACTTGTCTAGCGTATAGAATCCGTTCACCCCCTCGCAGAAGACCAAGTCGGCGAAGATGGAGGCTGCGTCGATTCCGTAAGTCTCAGGATCTCCTTCATCGATCGGCGTGTCCGGATTGTCGAAGCCACCCACGATGTAGGGTAGGCCGACATTGAACAACGGCGTCGGGTCTTCCGGGCTGGTCCGGTTGTTCGCGAAATAGACGGGGTTATCAGGCAAGTCAACAGGGACTGGGTGTATCCCACCCCAACCATCGAAGACAATGAGACCCTGTCCTGAAGGATGCAACTCGATATCTCGCGCAATATCCAATCCCACAAAGAAAGGCGTTGCGTAAATGCTCGGATCGAGCAACCGGCGGGGGTCGTTTGCTTCCGTACCGCTAAAAGTACCGGCTGGGACCGAACTTCCATCGGCCGCCAGGTGGTGGACCCCACCCTGTGAATCGAGGATCACAAAACCGTCGGGGACATTTCCCCCGTTCGTGTTGATTGCAGTAAACCCAACCGCTCGCAGGGTCGCACCCCCTGGGTTTGGGAGTTCGGCGGGTCGAGAATCTGGAGGAATGGGGATGTCGAATCCCAACATGGAGGGAAGATCCTGGTTGGGTAGTTGTGGATCGGTCAACGGAGGTTTCGCTGTTCCCGCTCGGAAGATGCCTCCAAAATCAGTGAGCACATAGAATCCTTGGCTATCAGCTGACATCTCCAAGTCGACCGCGCGTCCCATCGGTATTCCCGGCGGAGGACTAAAAAAGAATTCTTGCGGGATCACTACAGGGAATTGGACAAAATGGGCCACTCCCTGCGAATCGAGAATCACCAGATCGTTTCCACCGTTAGGGGTACCCTCGAACCCCGGCGGGAGCGCATGTTCCATATCGCGCGCAATCGGCGACCCGAAAAAGAGCGAACCGGAAATTGGGAGTGGGTTGCCGAGCGGGTGACGTCCCCCAAAAAGATCGAGCAGATACAACCCATCAGTACAGAGTTGCCGTGTGTTGGTCGGGGTGGGTGTCTCGGTGGGCGTCGATGTATTCGTCGGCGTCGGGGACGGAGTTGCAGTCGCGGTGGAGGTTGGTGTCTCTGTTGCCGTCGCTGTTGGAGTCTCAGTCGGTGTCTCTGTTGGCGTTGAAGTGGCTGTTTCGGTCGGAGTGGGTGTAAAGGTCTCTGTCGGCGTAAATGTGGGTGTGTTCGTTGGGGTAAATGTCGCAGTCGGGGTGAATGTCGCTGTGTTTGTGGGAGTGAATGTTTCCGTTGGGGTATTGGTCGGCGTTTCGGTCGGTGTGTTTGTTGCAGTGTTTGTAAATGTCGGTGTGGGAGTGAACAGGCCCGTCCTGATCTCGATGAAGTTATTCTGACGGTTCGGGTCCGGTACCGCGGAGTCTGTGGAGGCGCTGTTCAGGAGGTCCATATCCAAATCGCCACTCAAAGCGAGGGTAATAGTCACCACCCAGGTTTCATCTGGAACGAGGATCGGCACTTGACATGCCACCGTGCCCGAAAGGATCTGGCAGCTACCTTTAGTGGAGGTCACTGAAAGGACCATGACACCAGCAGGTAGAAAATCGACCAGGGTCACATCGGTCGCGTTGGATGGACCGATGTTTGTGACAATGACATCGTAGACTTGGGTGGCGCCTGCCACGACAGGATCGAATAGATCGGTCTTGCTAATAGCCAGGTCAGCCGTCGGTGCGATCAATGTTGTTTCCTTTTCGACGTTGTTCCGAGTTTCAAACTCAAGAGACCCCGTGGTAGCGGTCGCATGAGCGAGGACCACACCGCTCAGGGCAGGGTCGACAACCGCCTCCAAAGTGAGTGTGGCTTTGGAAGTGACTGAGGCTGAGGAAGCTCCTCCGATCGTGTCCAAGAAGCAACTCACAATGTTTCCATTCGATGTGCAATTCCCTTGAGAAGAGGAGGCCGACAGCAGAGTCAATCCGCTCGGGATCTCGAACTGGACGTTGACACTGGAAGCGTTCGCCAATCCCAGGTTACAGACAAGCACTTGATAAGTTTGGATGGTGCCAGCCGGGATCGGGTCGAAAGCGTCTGAGACATCCAACACTAGATCCACGTCATCGCACACAAGGGTCGATGTTATCAGCGTATTGTCCTGAAGATTGGTTTCCAAACTCTCCGTAGTGACTGACGATTGGAGATCGATCGGGCTGGAAGCTGAGGGGGAGATGATCACATCCATGGTCACCGAGGCGATATTGTTCGGCGCCAGGTTGCCGAGCGGGCAATTGACGAATCCAAATACCGTACACCCACTTCCCTGGGATGCCATCACGCTACCGGCAATGAGCGTCACATCACTCGACAACATTTCAATGAGATTCACATTCGTGGCAGTGAGGTTCCCCACATTTCGCACCGTAACCACATAAGTCATAGTCGACCCCGCAATCGGGCACTCAGGGATCGTTTGTACCTCCAGTGTTAGATCCGCCACCGGGACGATGTTGATGATTTGCGTCACCAGATTATTGCTGAGGTTTAGGTCGAGGCTGGTCGTGGTGACATTCGCGTTGAAAAGAATCGAATTGGTTGCCAATTCACTGACAGTCGTTTCCAGGGTCACAAAACTCACCATTCCCGCGGCAATCGTGCCCAAGTCACAGACTACTGAGTTTGTCAGAGGGACAAAGGTGCAAGTTCCCTGAGTCGTTATTGAGTTTTGGAAACTGTTTAAGGGTGGAAGATTGCTTGTCAACGTAATGTTGTCCGCGGGGAGGCTCCCGAGGTTCTCCACTTTGAGAACATATGTGAGGGGGTCACCCGGAGTCACGGGGTCTGGGCTAGAGGTGAAAGTCAGTTCCAAGTCTGCCTGTGCCCATGCGGATGCTGATAGAAACAGCAGACTCATGATGCCAAATACGGAGAACTTCACTATTCGATTCAGTGCCGGCAGCGCCATGAAGGTTACCGCGATTTGACTGAACATAAGGTTTCGACCTCACATTATCGGTTTTGACTCAAACTTAACCCGGAAAGTCATTTATGAAAACACCGAGTGTTTTACCACGTCTACCTCTGGAAATCCATTCAATAATCACACTGCAGTCCTGCAGGAAATTCCGCGCGAGGCACCCTCCGCGTTGCCTACCGGTCGGAAGATTGGTATCTTACCGCGACCTTTCCCCCCAGTCTGAGTCTTCAAACATTCATCCGGATGGGGGTAGGGGCCATTCTACGCCGAATGCCGCATGACCGCCACGTTGTGCATCGGGGGAGATACTTCACACCAAGGAGAAAAAGCCTTTGCGGATACTGATGGCGAGCGCGGAAGCCTCCCCTTTTGCCAAAACCGGCGGATTAGCCGATGTGACCAGCTCTTTGTCCAAGGCCCTTGCCGACCGGGGCCACGAGGTGGCAATCGTAATCCCCAAATATTTGATGATCGACCGCAATGGTTTCCGATCTGAGCCGATCGATATTCCTCTTCTCACCCGAATCGGTGGCGAGGAACAGACCGGATGGATCCATCGTGGTACGTTGCCTGGGTCGGATTGCCAAGTCTACTTTGTCACGAACGACCACTACTTTAATCGCAATGGCCTGTATCAGGAGAATGGGAAAGACTATCCCGATAACCTCGAGCGGTTTGTATTCTTTTGCCGCGGGGTTCTCGAACTCATACGGTCAGAAGAATTCGTTCCCGACATTCTTCATTGCCATGATTGGCAAACCACACTCCTCCCGGCGTATCTCGAATCCAACTACGAGGCGATCCACCAATCGACCCAGTCGATGAAGACAGTTTTCACCACACACAATATCGCCTTCCAGGGATTCTTCCCGAGAGATCAGTTCGAAACCACCGGTCTACCGTGGACACTCTTTACACCCGATGGCGTTGAATACTACGGGGATATGAACCTGATGAAGGCGGGACTTGTCTACTCCGATGCGGTCACCACAGTCAGCGAGCGTTACGCCTCAGAGATCATGACTCCCGAGTATGGATGTGGATTAGAATCGGTGTTGCTCTCGGTAAAAGATCGTGTCCATGGAATTCTTAATGGTGTCGACTATGACTTATGGAACCCGGAAACGGATTCCCAGATCGATTCCAACTATAGTTTGAAGGACCTATCCGGAAAAAGGAGATGTAAAGCCGCTCTTCAGAAGAAGGTCGGATTACCTGAGAAGGCGGATGTACCTCTGCTCGGATCTGTCGGCCGGTTTGACCGGCAAAAAGGTCTCGATTTGGTCGCCGACATCATGGAAAATCTCCTTCTCCGTGGAGAGGGGCAGTTTGTCATCCTGGGTGCGGGTGATCCGGAAATCGAAAAACAGTTCCAGAGGCTCCAGGAAAGCTTCCCCGAAAGAGTCCGCGTCCGGACGGGTATCGATGAAGAACTCGCCCACCAGATCCAGGCCGGTGTCGACATGTTCTTGATGCCCTCCAGGTTCGAGCCCTGTGGATTGGCCCAGCTCTACAGCCTCAAGTATGGGACCGTCCCCATTGTTCGTTTAACAGGTGGATTGGCCGATACGATTCGAGATTTCAACGATGCCCAAAAAGATGGATTCGGTTTCGTTTTCAACAAGGCGGATTCCAAAGAACTCCTGAAAGCGGTGGAACGCGCCATCTCGGTGTTCCGGGATAAGACAGCCTGGGAATCGTTAATGAAAAGGGGGATGGCCCAAGACTTTTCTTGGGATGTTTCCGCCGAACGGTATGAGGCACTCTATACGCAATTGATGCAGGAGGATTAACCACATGGCTCTCGATCTGAACCAGACTTTAGTGATGGTTCTCGCGGGTGGGCGAGGGAGCCGGCTGGAGCCCCTGACCAGTATCCGGGCAAAACCGGCTGTGACATTCGGCGGGAAATACCGAATCATCGATTTTGTCCTGAGCAACCTCGTGAATTCGGGGTTATTCAAAATAAAAGTTCTCACCCAGTTCAAATCGAATTCACTGAATAAGCACCTTCACGATGCCTGGCACATGAATCGGGTCTATGGCCATTATGTCGATCCGGTTCCGGCACAGATGGCCACGGGGGAACGGTGGTATCAGGGGACGGCGGATGCCATCTATCAGAACCTGAATCTCGTTTACGATGAGAACCCCGCGAGGCTGTGTGTCTTCGGCGGAGACCACATCTACAAGATGGATGTTCGCGAGAAGGTGGCATACCATTGCGAAAAGAATGCCGATGTCACTATTTCAGCTATCCCGGTGCCCATCGAACAAGCCACCGCCTTTGGTGTGATCGAGGTGGACGAGAACTGGAAGATTGTCGGTTGGGCGGAAAAACCCTCAAACCCGAAACCGATACCCAACAACCCCCAGATGGCGCTCGCATCCATGGGGAACTATATCTTCGAAACCGATCCCCTCGTGAAAATGATCGAAGAGGATCATCACAACGCTGAGAGTTCCCATGATTTCGGAAAAGATATCATCCCCAAAATCATCAAGACCCATCAGGTTTATGCCTATGATTTCTCGACCAACCATGTTCCCGGGCAGCAAGAGAGAGAGCGAGGGTACTGGCGGGATGTTGGAACCATTGAGGCATTCTACGAAGCCAACATGGACCTGCGCAGTGTCTCGCCTGTATTTGATCTTTATAATGCGGAATGGATGATCCGTACCGCGAACTTTCACAACCCGCCGGCAAAGTTCGTCTTTGACCAAGAGTGGGAAATGCGACGTGGGACCGCATACGATTCTCTCATTTCGGATGGGTGTATCATCTCGGGCGGTGTGGTCCGCAACTCTATCCTCTCGCCGGGGGTTTATGTTCACAGCTACAGTGAGATCCACGATTCCATCGTCATGCACGATGTGGAGATCGGACGCGGTGCGAAGATCCGACGCGCGATCATCGATAAGTATGCCAAGATTCCCGATGGCGAGACCATCGGTTTCGACTTGGAGAAAGATCGTAAGAAGTATTGTGTCACCGAGGAGGGGATTGTGGTGATCGCCAAGGTGGCCCCACAAGAACGTTGGCACGATCCCGGTTATGGCCATTCTTTCCACGATTGATTGGAATACCGCCACCAGAAAAGACCCATCCAGAGATCATTCCGGAATGATGAATCGCCTGCTCAGTCTTCCCTCAATCGGCCTGCTTATCGCGGCATTAGACATCGCCTCCTCATGCGCCGCGGATTGGCCGGGTTGGCGAGGTCCCAACCGAGATGGCATTTCGCGAGAGACCGGGTGGATTACCGAGTGGCCAAAAAACGGACCGGAGGTTTTATGGCGTGCGAGGATTGGGCTCGGGTTTTCAGGTTTCGCAATCAAAGACAATCGCCTCTACACTTTAGGGCACCGAGAAGGAACCGACACCGTTTACTGCTTCGATAGCCGGACCGGGGATGAGGTCTGGTCTTTTGAATACGAGTCCCGCCCCTACGCCCGGGGTGCGGAAGGGGGGCCAACCTCCACACCGATGGTGACCCCGAACCATGTGTACACCTTCAGCAGGATCGGATACCTCCTGTGTCTGGATCGCCTAACAGGAAAAA
>JAJDBZ010000042.1 GCA_029261095.1 Candidatus Omnitrophota bacterium
TTCTTGATTTCCCCCAGAGATCCATCCAATACTTTTTCTCCTTTGTTGATGAGGAGAATGAAATCGCAGATTTGTTCAGCTTGCTCCATGATGTGAGTGGAAAAGATGACCGTTCGCCCCTCACGTTTCATTTGCAGAATAATGTCGCGCATCACCTCGACATTGACTGGATCGAGCCCAGAAAAGGGTTCATCGAGGATGATCAATTCCGGATTGTGGATGAGAGTCACCAAAATCTGAACCTTCTGTCCCATTCCTTTTGACAGGGACTCGCATCGCTTGTGGATGTAGTCTCCTAACCCGAATCTCTCCAGGAGTTCCTCGGCTTTCTTCCGAGCTCCCACTGTGGGCATCCCTTTCAGCTTGCCGAAATAAGCGACGAGTTCTCCTACTTTCATCTTGCGGTAAAGGCCCTTTTCCTCGGGGAGATATCCAAGTCGATCCTTTGCCGAGTCAGCAGTGTCGTTACCCAAGATACGAATTTCTCCTGAATCCGGATGAAAGATATTCATGGTCATTCGAATCGAGGTTGTTTTCCCGGCTCCATTGGGTCCCAGAAACCCGTAGATTGTGCCTTGAGGGACTCGAAAGGAGAGGTCTTTGACGGCAGTGATATTACCAAACGTCTTCTTTACATGGTCAAACGAAAGAGCCAGGTCTGTCATGAGGAGTCTTTTGTCACTAATACCGCCCGGTGGTTTCCGGGGCAAGAGAGAATGATGGAGTCACTACCTTTTACGGTCTCTGCCTGCGCCCATTTGCTGTTTAGAATATCCAACCATTCTACCGTCCAAATGGCTGTTCCCCCTGGCAATCGAAGACCCACCTCACCTTTTTTCGGAAAGTAGATGGCATACTCGGATCCGGGTTGGGCGAAACAATAGGCTTCATTGTCCTCACGATTCTCCAGGAGATTGTTATGCGGCTCACAATGGAAGGGATCAATCCGATCGAGAAGACTGCGCATGCTTCGAACATTGGCTTGAGCTTTCTCATTGAGACCGATACCTCCCGGGGGCCGGTGGAAACGTGCAGATGCTAGGCCACCGAGGATATTTCTCCAAAACCGCTCGATGCCGTCCCGGTCGTTACCGAAATGGCCATACTCATCGGACCCATAGATCTTTACATTATTGAGAGGCCTCGGGTTGTCTTTAATCCTCTCCCGCTGCTTCTGAGCGTTGTCCCAATGCCGTTGCCCCTTCTGGTGATTGTTTTGCGATATGTCGACAAACGAGTAGGTCTCTGTGTGATCGAATGTGTTCCGGTGTTTGGGGTCGTCCAGATTCCAGGGGTCCCACATCTCGGTGGTCTCCACATGAACACCTGCCTTTTTGGCTTTCTCGCGGATTAAGGTTGCCCAATACTTTCCCCACTCCGGAGTCACCGCGGTTTCATTATCCATGCAGTACAGGACATTTCCTCGCGGGAGCGAATGAGAAAGAAGTTTCTCAACAAACTTTGTTTGATACTTGAGGACGTTCTCCTGGTTCCTTTCCGAGGGAACAGACCAGAAAAAATTGTTCTCCAACTGCAGGGGATGGGAGTTGACCTTTGTCGGAAGGTTCGAATTCTTGGCGTTGTAGCTCCGGTTATTCTTGGGATTGAAGGGATTTCGATCCCAAATATCGCGATAATGATCGAAGGTTGCCCACACCTCGATCTGTAAAATGATGTCGCGTTCCGATGTCAATTCGAGAAAGGTATTGAACCGCTCCCAATACTCGTCGTTCCATTGGGCCAGATCGTACTTCCCATCGACCTCCTTGAATGGCCAAACATTCCCCTCATCTCTGGCAGACATGGTGCATCGGACATAATTTCCACCCAATGAGTTGAGTAGATCCAAATGCTCCTCGAGATTGGGAATCTGAAAGAGGTTGTCTTCCACCGACCCACCGATGAGAACGACCGGCTCACCCCTGTATTCCCAATATCTTGGGTTTTCGGAGTAGATTCGAATTCTTTCCGCGTCCCCAGCAAAAGCCACCAGACTCACCGCAAGGACTAGAAACGTACAACTTACCAAACGGTATGGTCTAGGGTTCATGGATGGGACTCCTACTCTTCGACTATCTGGCAATGAGTTGAGACATTAAGGCAATTTCAGGGGGGCGTGAACAGGCCAAAAGAAAGATGGATTTTAGGGGATTCTCAATGCAAAGCAAAACCCCTTCCCAGGTTTGTTTGAAAAAAGAAGAGGTTGCGATACAATAGGGGCAAGAGAAAAAAGTATCAGCCCCTGCCCTTCGCGTGACTCCGCTGTCATGTGAGGCTACAGATAGTTTAGAAGGGTCTCTCCCTTGGAAGATCGCGCAATCCCTCCCTTGTGGAGAAGGAAGCCAGTATCTCCGATAGAGGCTTATTCTGTTGAGATAGGGTCTCAACACTGATTGCCGACGCACGGTCGCGGTGGGGGCTGATTATTCTCTCTTGACAGGCCAGTGTTCGGACTCGGTCCGTGCGGATTCGAACCATCCCTCCACTCTCTTCACCAACTCCGGCTGTTGATCTGCGAGATTGTCTTCTTCTCCCAAATCCTGGGTCACTTGGTAGATCTCAACTGGCTTGTTCAGATCGTTCCGGACTCCCTTCCACTCGCCGAATCGAACTCCTTGTTTGAAGGCCCGCTCATGAAATTCCCAATAGAGGTATTCAGGTTCTTTCTGGTCCTTCCCCAAAAGGGTGGGCAACACCGATTGGCCATCCACCTCTCCCGGCATCGCGGTCCCCACGATCTCTGCCGCGGTCGATGGAAAATCCCAGAACGCCCAGACAAAATCGCTTTCCGTCCCCGCCGCGATCTTCCCCGGCCAATGAGCAATCATTGGAACGCGGATCCCGCCGTCGTACAGATCTCGTTTGATCCCCTTCAATGGACCATTACTATCGAAGAAATCGGGGTCGGCTCCCCCTTCACGGTGGGGGCCGTTGTCTGAGGTAAAAAAGACCAGTGTGTTTTCTGCAATCTCCAGATTCTTCAACAACTCCATGATTCGACCGACATCGCTGTCAAGCAATGAGATCATGGCGGCATGACCCTTCTGTGGGTTGGCCCAATCCTCGTCTTGATATACTCCATAATCAGGAACCTGCATTCCATCCCCGGTTTCACGGCCGTATTCATTATTGGCGTGAGGGATGGTGACCGAAAAGTAGAGGAAGAAAGGTTGGTCTTTGTTCTCTTGGACGAAATCCAATCCCTTCTCCACAATCAGCGAGTGCGTATATTCACCTTGTTTTCCGTCCAGGTTACCCTTGAGAGTCACTTTCTGATCATTATCCCAAAGAAACTCTGGATAATAATTGTGGGCATGGCGTTGGTCTGTGTACCCAAAGAACCGGTCAAAACCCTGATTCAATGGACCACCCGTGGTATCGGGTTCGCCCAACCCCCATTTCCCAAATTGACCCGTTACATACCCCTTTTCCTTCAGGACCTCCGCGATGGTTACATCCTCCGGACGTAGAGGGACTCGTTTGTTTCCCCTCACATAAGCGTGACCCGAATGTAGACCCGTCATCAAACAACATCGCGAAGGCGCACACACCGTGCTCCCTGAATAACAATCGGTGAACCGCATTCCCCCTTCCGCAAGGCGATCGATGTTGGGGGTCTGGATGACCTCCTGCCCATAGCAACCCAGATCGCCGTAACCCAGATCGTCAGCCATGATCCAGATGATATTGGGCTTCTCAGCGGACTGACCTTCAATCGCGAAGAAGATTCCGCATAGGGTAGCCACAGTCAGAAGAAGTCTTATCCATACAAGTTTGGACTGCATTGCACCGCCTCCAGGAGAATGAAGAAAATATTGATTCTTGCGACTCGACTCGATCATAAGGGGTGATCGGAATCTGACAAGTGACCTATGCGAAGGAAAGCAATTTTTCGAAACTGAATCTCCTCAGCGCAATCGGGATATGGGGACAGTTGGCGCGTTCGGTTTTAGTGTAAGGAATGCTAATCCTCGACATCAAGGTTCAGTACCCGACTCCGTCATGTTACCTTCCCTTTATATCTGGCGCAGAAACTGAGGAACCCAAGTCGTGCGGTTTTTTCTTTCACTAGTGATCCTGGGTGCATCGATGATTCCGGTGGAGGGGAAACCCCTACCCAACATTGTTTGGATTTGGGCCGATAATCTGGCATATCGTGACCTTGGCTGTTATGGCAACGATCAAGTCGAGACTCCGAGTATCGATCGACTCGCCGAAGAGGGCCTCCGATTCAACCAGCATTACATCGCCCACACCGTCTGCAGCCCCTCACGTGCAGGATTCCTTACCGGACGTCAGCCCTACCGCGTGGGTATCGTCGATGTTCTGCGTCCCGATGGTCCCTCCGGGATTCCTTCCGATGAGATCACAATGGCGGAAGCCTTAAAGGAATGTGGATACAGAACGGCGGCTTACGGCAAATGGCATCTGGGAGACCGTAAGGAGTTCCTCCCTACCCACCATGGGTTTGACACCTACTTCGGACTTCCATACAGCATGGATATGCTGCCCACGCTTTTGATCGAGGACGATCGAGTCCTTGAAAGGCTCGACGGAGACAAGGTTCAAAACATCACTGAGCGTCTAGTGGATCGCGCGATCACTTTCATCGAAGAGTACCGTAAGCAGCCCTTCTTCATCTATTTCAACCATACGATCCCACACCCGCCGATTAACCTGAAACCAGAGGATCGGAGGGAAGGGAAGACGATGTATCAATCCGCAATCGAAGTGATGGACCGAGAGACAGGACGACTCATCCAGCGAATCGAAGAACTCGGGCTGCGCGAAAACACATTGATCGTATTCAGCAGCGATAATGGACCCATGATGAGGGATGGCGACACAGGAGGTTTGCGCGGGCGAATCCGGGACGCCCATGAGGGAGGCATCCGCGTTCCGTTGATCGCATCCTGGCCCGGAGAAATCCCCAAGGGCACCATCATCGATGAGCCTACCATTGCTTACGACTGGTTTCCCACTTTCCTCAACCTGGCGGGGGGGGCGCTCGCAACTGATCGAGAGTACGATGGACAAGACCTTTGGCCGCTCTTAAGCGGGTCTGCATCATTTGAACGAACTAAGATCTTCTAT
>JAJDBZ010000411.1 GCA_029261095.1 Candidatus Omnitrophota bacterium
ATCGAGTCAACCGATATTGTGATGCTGGAGCGGACATTGCATTCATTGAAGCGCCGCAGTCCATCGAGGAACTGGAACTGATCGCGAAGAAAGTCCCGCACACTCTCTTTGTCAACATGCTCTCCGGCGGGGTCACTCCCATTCTTTCGGTGGATGAACTTCATCAGATGGGTTACAAGATCGTGGTCTGCCCCATCGAATCGCTGATGGTCTGCGCCAAGGCGATGAAGGGTCTTTGCGAGGAGATGATGACCAAGGGACGGGTCGATGGTCTGGCGCTCGAAGCGGCGAGTTTCGGTGATCTCAAAGAACTTCTGGGATTGGAAAAGTATCTGTCCCTGAGGAAGGTCTTGGAAAAGGATTTGAAATCAGGTTCGAAGGAGGCATCATGAGACTCCACAGTTTCTGACCCAGGTGATCGTTCGGTCACCCTCCAGGTTTTCCCTGAGATGGGTGAACCATCTTCTGTCCGTGGTAGTAGAGATCCGATCCTCGAATCTCCAGCGAATCCTTGATCTGCTTTCCCATCATAGGCATTTCGATCTGGACTTGGGCGCCCTCGAGAGTCCATCTGCCGCCCATATCTTTAGATAAAGCATCGAAGAGGGATGGCTTCTCATCATCTTGTTTTTCGAGGGGACGGGTATTAAGAGTAAAAGTTCCATCATCCTTGAAATCGAACAGGTAAATTCTGTCGGATCGATTCTTGCCAGGAGCACGAGAAAGGTCGGCTTCCCAGGTGGTTCCGGATAAATCGTCGCTATCCAGTGTGGGAGGTTTCTCGGCCACCGATGGGATGGAGGGATCGCGGGGAGATGGAATTCCATCATCTGAACCATTATTGGAGCATCCAACCGTGCAAGACAGAACGAGCCCCAATAGCAGGCCAGCGGTCAATGAATAATGCCTCATCGGACCATCCAATTCGAAGAATGCAATCACCCTAGCAAACTGATGGTGGGCGTCCAGAAGGTTTGGGGATGCCGATTCATGTTTCCTAGGCGGTAGGGTCTGTCGGTTTGCTTGACCCGAATGGGGGAGCGGATTAACATCTATCCTTGAAACAGTGGGAGCCAGTAATGAGCTCCCTGATTTTTTGTCTAGGTGAATGTGGAATGCCCCCAGTATCAGTCAACAACTTGCGCCGCGGCCAGCTGGTCTTGATCGACAATACCGTATTTTCGATTGTCGAGTACCAGCATGTCAAACCAGGTAAAGGTCCCGCTTTCGTTCGTGTAAAGATCAAGAATGCAGCGACAGGCGCGGTTATCGATCGAACTTATGCCGGGAAAGAAAAGCTTGAGGAAGCGGACGCTAGACGAATCAAGATGCAGTTCCTCTATGCTGACGACCATTGGCATTTCATGGACCAGGAAACCTATGATCAGGTCGCCCTCCCAGAGGAAGATGTCGGGGACGCGAAGAACTATTTGACTGAGGGTGTCGAAGCGGAAATCCTGATGTGGGAAGGAAAAGCCCTCGGGATCGAACTTCCGGCAGCGGTCACACTAAAAGTCACCTACACCGAACCGGGGATTAAAGGGGACACCGCGACAGGAGCCAAGAAAAAAGCGACCCTGGAAACGGGATACGAAGTGGATGTTCCACTCTTCATCGAGGAGGGGGAGGTCCTGAAGATCGACACACGGACCGGCAGTTATCTGGAACGGGCAAAAAGTTAAACGGAACGAGCACTCGAAATGGATTTAAGACTCATCAAACGAATCATCAAACTGGTTGAGGAATCGGAGATCAACGAACTCGAGGTCGAAGAAGGAGATCTTCGAATCTCGATTTGCAAGCAAGGTCCGGTAACTCTCCTTTCATCTGAAAATGCACCGACTGCCTTACCATCTTCTCCACAAATCGCGCAATCCTCCGCACAGCCGAGTCCCAGTAGTTCAGCGGAATCGGGGGCTCCATCCGCGGGTGGCGAGGAGAACCATGGCGACAAATCCGGGATAGTGATCCCTTCGCCGATGGTGGGAACTTTCTATCGATCTCCCTCTCCGGAAGACCCCGCATTCGCCCAGGTGGGGAGTGTGGTCGAACCGGATACTGTGGTCTGTATTCTCGAGGCAATGAAAGTGATGAACGAGATCAAGGCGGGTGTCAGTGGTAAGGTTGTGGAGGTTCTGGTGGAGAACGGGAACCCGGTCGAATTTGGTCAGCCTCTTTTCCGAGTTGAACCTTAAGTCTAATGAAACCATAGACGGACGCGATACGATTCAATCTCAACCGGTCAATCCTGTAGACTCGAATATTACCCTACCATTGAATATCGTTGCGACGACGTGAACATCTTTCAGATTCTCCCTCGGAGATCTTTCTAGATCGTCTGATAAAATCACCCATCCACCCACCTTATTGTCCTGATATTCCTCTGAAGAGGTCAGCGCGACCACACCGTCGCGTCTTGTCAGTACGCATCGGGAGGACCTTCCTGTCTCAGTTGAGGTTGCGGCCGAGAAGGCTTTTAGTGGAGACCATTGAGCGAGAGGCTCTCCGGAGCCGAATTGAATTTTCGCTCCAGAATGGCGCCATCCACCTAAATCGATGATCTCGTTCCATCGGGTCCCGAGATATGCTTCCCCCACCTCCTTGTCGGTGGAGATTCTGCACGGATTGACAGTCAGTGTCAGATTGAGGTTCTCGACCAAATCAAGATCCTCAGGTTGAACCAGGAGTCCATGAACCAATTGCGGTCTATTCTCGAGGGTCGGGGTCCTCTCACTAGACTTCAGAGACCGGAGAACTGTGCGACAAGCGGCATCTCCCGATGCGATGAACACCGGGGAAAAACGATGCTTCGTACAGAAATCAACTGCTTGTTCGATCTCGACCTGATCGGTAAGTTCAACCCCGAACCGATCCCAATCGTCGCCATACGGTTCGAGCAAGCGAGCGGTTTGCGAAACGAGAGTCCCATCGACCGCCACCCATAATCCGCCGATTGAAAGGGTCCCGAAAGATTTCCCGGTGTACCACTCGTTTTCTATGCAGGTGGATCTTTCAGAATACGGGAGGTGGACGACAATATCGATCGGCAATTCCCCTTGATCGTTCAATTCGCGGAGAATTCCGAACTCCTCGGAATCTCCAAAGGATTCGAGGCGAGTCACGCCCATGGAGATGTATTGTTGAATGACATCCAAAACTCCCGCATAGAGTTTGGAAGGCTCAACTTCTGGGATCTTTTGTTCGAGGAAATCCGCGGCGGTCTCTTTAAAAATGCCGGTAGCCGATCCGGTGACCTCATCTCGTTCGATCTGATCATCCAACGGGTGAGATTTGGAATGGGTGATTCCACTTTCAAGAATGGCCGCGGTATTCAACCAGACGATTCGAAAATCTCCGCTGTAAAGAATGACCGGGTGGTGGGGGGCGACCAGATCGAGGTCTGCCCGATGGGGGAGACGATGCCAGCCCCATTGCGACATGTTCCATCCATATCCCCGAACCCAAGTCCCGGCTGGCTTAAGGAGACACTCTTTTTCAACCTCGGCAAAAACCTCGGTGATGTTTGTTTTGTTGGAGAGGTCGATCCAGTCTCGAGCGAGGGCTGTTTTTCTTACCCGCGCCAAGTTATCGGAGAAAGCGGGCAAGACCGTTCTCCCTTGAAGATCGACTATCCGAGTGGGATGAGGGCAGAGGGGTTCCACATCGGAACGATTGCCCAACCCGAGAATTTCAACACCCTCGAAAGCGATGGAATCCACCACACCTCCCCGCGCGATGTCGTGGCATATCCTTCCATTTACAAGGAGAAGAGTGTCGGGCATGGGAGAGGGGGCGGAAAGTTAAAAATCCAAGTCGGGACTGCTCGCATTGGCATAGAGTTTTTTTGGAATCCGACCCGCGAGATAACAGTTGCGTCCCGCCTCGGCAGCCTGTTTCATCGCGACAGCCATGCGAATGGGGTCTTTGGCACCCGCGATGGCGGTGTTGAGAAGGACCGCTTCGCATCCCAACTCGAAGGCTTCGCTGACATCCGAAGCGACACCGACTCCGGCATCGACCACAATCGGAACTTCGGCGCGTTCCAGGATGATTCGAATGTTGTTTCGATTGAGAATTCCCTGCCCCGATCCGATCGGCGCTCCGGCGGGCATGACAACCTGAACCCCGATCTCTTCGAGTTGTTTGGCCACCACAGGGTCATCGGAGGTGTAGGCCATGATGAAAAAACCTTCGGCGATCAACTCCTTGGCCGCTTCGAGCGTGGCGGTGGGATCGGGCAGGAGGGTTTTCTCATCGGCGAGAACTTCGAGTTTGATTTTATTGTGCCCACAAGCTTCGCGTGAGATGTGGGCGACTCTAATAGCATCTTTTGCGCTAAAACATCCCGCTGTGTTTGGGAGAATCTTGTATTTCTTCGGATCGATATGATTCATCAAGTGATCTTCCGCGTCAAACTCGACACGTCGGATGGCAACGGTGATCACTTCGGCTCCAGAAGCGGCAAGGGCTTTTTCGGTGGTTTCGAAATCGGGATATTTTCCGGTTCCAACGAAAAGGCGAGACCTCAAGACCCAGTCATCGAGGGTTAATGTGTCGGAGGATAGGGTCATCGTATCAGACATGGGTGATCACCACTTTCTTCAAGGAGGATCGGGAGAAACGGGCTTTCGAAACAAACGTTTTTCCAAGCATTAAAGTTAACACGAAGAGAGTTGACGGACAAGGAAGCCGCACCCTTATTTTCAAGAAAACTGTGGAAGGAATTCTTTGTTCTCTTCCAGAATCTCATCGAGAATCTGATCGATTTCAGTCACCTGACGGACAAGGGGGTGTGTCGCGAGGGCCAGAATCGCGGCGCGCCGATTGCCGGTCGCGGCGGCCTCGACTGTCAGTTCCTCATAGGCTTTGACCACCTGAGCGATCCCACGGATCTCAGGTTCGAGGGGACGTTGCGGTAGTGCGACCGGGCCATCCTTTGTGATCTTGCAAGGGACCTCGACCGAGACATCGGGGGGAAGTTCCGGAACCGTTCCTTCGTTCCGGATGTTGACTATCTGGACATCCCCTTTATCGGTGACGAGAGATTCAATGAGATTGACCGCCGCGGTCGAATAAAAGGCGCCGCCGCGTTGCTCCAGTTCTTTCGGTTTTTCCTGGAGGTTCGGGTCCGCGTATTTCTTGAACAGTTCTTCTTCGACAGCGATCACTTCCTCGCCCCGAGTCTTGTCTTTCGCTTTGAGTTTTTCGAGAACCAACTGGGTGCAGTAGTAATACTGGAGGTAGTAGTTGGGAAGGATCCCATGGAACCGTGTCCACTCGGCCATCGCTTTCCCGGGGGCGTCCCCCTCATCGAGGAACTCCTTAATCCCCACTTCGAGGAAATCGCCGAAGCGGTCTTCTCCACCCACCTTGCAACCACGAACCCAAGAGAGGTGGTTGAGGCCGACATAATCGAGGCTAACCGATTCGGGCGGGCAACCGATCCCCTTGGCCGCGTCCATGATATAACCGATCGGGATATTGCAGAGACCGATCACCGGTTGTTTCGAATGTTTCAGAGCGGCTTCGGTGATAATTCCGGCCGGGTTGGTAAAATTGATCAACCAGGAATCGGGGGCGTGCTGTTCCATCTGATGAGCGACATCGAGAAGGATCGGAATGGTGCGAAGGGATTTCGCGAAACCACCGACTCCGGTGGTTTCCTGGCCAACGATACCGTGGCGTAACCCAAGTCTTTCATCGCGAATCCGGGCTTGCATTCCTCCCGCACGGAACTGAGTGACAACAAACTTGGCACCCTCGACAGCGGTTTTGACATCTTGTGTGGTGGAGAGGGTGAAATCGGCTCCGGATTTGGAGATCATCCGGTTTCCCAAGGCGCTGAGGATTTCCAACCGTTCGGAGTTGATGTCCATCAGGCAAATTTCCTTCAGTCCGAGAATGTCCCGTTTTTCGATCAACCCCTCCAAAAGCTCGGGGGTATAGGAACTCCCCCCGCCAATCACACCAATTTTTGTCATGGTTGTTAACTCCTTACCCCTGCTTCGGATTGATTGAAGATAGATTAAACGCTTCGAGGTTTTTATAAACTGCCTCGGTCGCCTCGAACCCCGCTGCCTCGTAAGCGATCAGCGCGGCGCCCACAACCGGATCGAACAGTGGCATCCGGAACTTTGCCCCCGGCGCGACAGCATGGACTTGATCATGAATATATTCATGGAAATCGGGGTCATCGCCCTTAAAAACACTGCCCGCTGTGACCAAGTCAAAGGAAACCTTTTCCATTTCCAGATTTCGAATGAGGGCAATCGCGGTGGTTGCCATCTCTTTCGCTGAGTCGAGTATGATTCTTTTGGCAACCTTGTCCCCGGATTTGGAAACCTCGAAAACAAGTTTGGGAATGTTGAGGCTTTTGAAGTATTCGTGATCGCGGTAGGTCTTGTCGAGAAACCCGGCGGCGTTAGTGACACCCGCGGTATCGCATAGAGATTTGGAGAGCTGTGTCGGTTCCGCCCTCCCATCATCCGCTCGTATGAGAGCTGCGGCGGCCCAGAGGGCGATCACGCTCCCTCCCGAGAAATCACCGAAATCGAATCCGTAGCCGCCGAGGCGCAGTTCCTTGCCGGACCGATTGCGCCCGACAGCCACTTGCCCAGTTCCACAATTGATCATGATCCCGAAAGGATCACGAGTGCCACCGCGAAGGCAGCCAAAGGCATCGTTCTTAAGAAGGAATGGGGTTTTACCGAGAAGCGGGCGGATGATTTGTTCGGGGAGCTCCGTAAAATCCGATTCGACATCGGCCCCCGCCATGCTGAAACAACTCTGAGTCAGGTCGGAGATCGACAAGTTGGCCCCGTCGCATGCCTGCTCGACCGCTTCCCCGACACATTTGGCAGCGGGTGGGTACCCAAAAACTTCATGGTTGCCGGGACCCGCCTCTCCAAAACCGGCCACCTCTCCGGACTCGGTCATGATCAATGCGTGGGTCTTTGTGGCGCCGGCATCGACACCTAAGAAGAGTTGCGACATCGTTTTCTGGAGTCCGTTTCTTCAAGTGTGTTTCGGCTGAAACCCTATCCCAAAGGGATGAACCGAAACGAGGGGGATCGTTTGGGTTAGACGTTGAACTGTCAAGGAGTGTCGCTTGCGTCCTTCAATCGCCCAAAAGGGCTTTGCGCAGGGTCTCGATCATCGGTTTATCGGAACCAGGCGCCACCCAGCACCAAGTGTGGGTGTCGATAAACCCCTCTCCGGTGGCCTGAAAAGAAGGGATATACCCAGGCCCGCATTCGCCATAACCCGCCACCATCACAAAGTAATCGGGTCGGATCTTCTGGGCTTCGAGTTGATATTGAACGAATGACTCGGCGGGCATCAGCAGGTACTGGGCCTTCCCGAAATCAATGACTGGGACATCGATGGGTTGCCCGGAGTCAACCCGTTTCCGCCAGGAGAGTCCCATGGCGGCGAGATTTCGATTGAATGAAGTCTGTTCTGGGTCCTTTAAGCGCTCCTCCATCGCCTCGATGGTGAACCCCTGGGAGGCGCGCGGCGGGAGAAACATCTCCACTGATCGGAAGTCGACATCCTCCAGTGGATGCTTTTCGGTGGCTTCCCATGCCTTTTTCATCGCTTGGTACACTCGGTCGGCGAGGATGGGCCGGTTATCGGGGGATCCATCGTTGTACTTCCCCGCGGTCACATCCCCGCTGCAGCCGGAGAGATAGATTTGAAAGGTGTCTGGAGTCTCTTTCTGGAGTTTCTCTCTCGCCATTCCGACGAAGTCGTAGGTGATCCCGCCCTTTCCATAGAAACTCATCGGGTGGACCGCGTATGCCGACAGTCCCGCGACCGGTTGTTCCCCATTCCAAAAACTTAAAACCTTCAAGAACGGGTCGATGGTTCCCACATCCGCGGCACGGATTTCTGGGTCGGCTGTTGCACTATTCCGTGGGAACCCGACCTTTCCACCCGGCAGGAGCACGCGACGGTTGGAAGCGACTTGCTCGACTTCAGCTTGACCGAACCCATAGTGCGATATGGGGACGGAGGTTAGGAGAGATTCGCTAAGAGCTTTGGCTACCTTCAGGACACATGTCTCGTGGAAGGCAGCATCGCATAGGGAATGTTCAAGTCCAGCCTCATAGAGAAGCTTTTGCGCCTCCAAGTCGGCGATGGGGGTGTCGTGTTGGTGAATGGATGAAAAGAGGACTCGTTCTCGTGAGGTACCCGCCGCCGCCGCGAGGGCTTCGCGCCATCGGTCATAAGCATCGTTTCGAATCTCGCACCAATCGATCGAAGCGATCACCGTGGGTGGATCAGGTCCCAATAAAACTACCCCTTTGCAGTAGAGCGGATCGATAATTTCAGAAGCTGCTGCGATTCCTCCACCCATCAGTGCATGCCCGATAGGGGCTGTCACATCAGCCTGAAAACGGGCAAGGCGAAACTCTTGGGCGAATCCTGCGCGAGCGAGGAAGAGAGCAAGAATCGGAAAGACCACAAGAGAATATCTGGATCGAATCACGAGTGCAAATCTCCTAAAAAAGGGTTGCTTTGGGACTGGACTCTAAAGAATATCAAGGTTGATCAACAAACTCCCACTCGGATGCATTCCCTTGTTGTGCGCCAGTGGGATCGAACGCCGGAGCGTTTGGCGATCGTGGAATTTGGAGAATCTCCTTGAGCTTTTCGAACACGATGCGCGAAATCTTCCCATTGGGTTCAAGTCCGTTTTGCTGTTGAAAGGTCAGGATATCGGGCGCCCCTAACTTTTGGGTCTCGGATAGGACTGTTGTCCACCCAGATGGAGAGGAGAAAAGAAGGTCTCGGCAGTAGGTCTGTCCATCGGTTTCCGCAAAGGACACCACTTCGGAGATCCCGTCACTATCGAGATCATAGATCCGAATCCAACCCTCGGTGGGTGATAATCTCGCGACCTCCACCAGGGGCGATTCCGCTCCGGATTGGTAGGAGTAGAGGATGACTTCGGAATACCGCCCCTCGGAGTCCGGTCCGCCTTGCAGCCAGATCAGTTCAGGAGTCGGCTCGCCTCCCATATCCTGGAAAGAAAGATGTGCAGGCTTGGGGAGAGGTGCGGTCAATGACTTCAGTACGGCCAGTTTATATGGGAACGTTTGATCGGGAGAATCGACACGCTGGAAGATCATCAGAAGGCTTTGGAAAAGGAGGTCGCTCAGGTCGGTCGCTTCGGGACCCGAGACCAGCGGAGATTGGGACATCAACACAATTTCTTCGTTCCCATCTCCATCCAAATCAACCAAATCGCTCGTCGTAATTCTTGGTAAGAGTGTGTCGGTCAAGACCTCGCGCGCCTCTATGGGGATCTGATCCCAATTTGAATTAGGCGCCTGTGAATGTGCGGGGACCAAGGCGATGAGAAGCATGAGGCCGGTAAAGGTAAGCAATAGTTTCCTGATCATCATCATTCTGATTTGGCGCCGGATGGCTCCTCCTCCACGTCTATGCGTTCTTTTTTGAAAAGGATTTTTCCCTTCTCGTAGACCTCGAGATAGCGTTGAGTCACATTCAACCAGTCGAATTCGAGAGCGCGATCAAGCGCGTTTGCCCCCATTTCTTCGCAGGCCCGGGGAGATTTGTAAAGGTCCACAATGGCTTTGCCTAGTTCCTCCTTCGAATCGGCATCGACCAAGAGCCCATGAACGTTGGTCTCAATGATATCGGGAATACCCCCCACACGGTTCGCGACGACCGGAATTCCAGCCGCAAGCGCTTCAAGCACCACAATCCCAAAGGGCTCGAATCGTGAGGGGCAGATAAAGAATCGAGCGCCTTTAAGAATAGATATTTTCTGAGAACCTTGAACCAACCCCAGAAACTTGACTCGGTTCTCCATACCCAATTGGAGAGCAAGCTGTTCATATTCGAGGCGGTGAATACCTTCGCCAGCCATGAAGAGTTGGAGGTCGGGAACCTGATCCGCAATCTCCGCGAAGGTGGCAAGGAGCTGGTCGAACCCTTTCTGGGCAACCATTCGCCCCATGGCGAGGATGTATGGAGTTTCCGATTTGATGGGGTCGACATCTTTAAAGTCCGAAAGATTGACGCCATTCGGAACGATGTGAACTTTTTCTTCGGTGAAACCACCGACACTGACTATTTCTTCAAATATGTTGCGACTGATGGCTGTAATTCCTGCTGCTTCCTGAAGCCCCTTCCTGAGTCTCTGTTCCAGTTTTGGATGACTCCTGATCCGTTCCTTGCGCATGATGTCTGTCGGACCATGAGGAGTGATCACCACGGGGACACCTGTCATGCGACTGAATGTCGCCGATACGTACCCATGAGGGTAAGCCGAATGACAGTGAAGGACATCGAACGGGTGACGGAAGTGCTCATAGAGTAGGCGGACGAGGACCTGTCGAGTCAGATAGCGTTTTGAGGAGGGTCGTGAATAATGAATAACGGGATACGGGAGGGATACAGAATTATCAATACCCCGGATCTTGGGTGTCAGAACCAGGGCTTCATGGCCCAGTTCGATCTGGCACCGGGCCAGGTTGGAAACCACCATCTCAACGCCCCCCACTCGGGGAAGAAAAGTTGATGTAAAATGACAAATTCTCATAGGGGATGCTAACCAGAGAGGATCGGGCTTTCCAGTGGAGGGTAAGATCACAGGACCTCGGTCTCATGTCCGTGGTCCGCGGCACCCACTCTTTCTGTCTCCGGCGAAAGCACTTACTCTTAGGAACCGATGCGAATCCTGATGCTGAACCACAATTTGATCGGACGGGGGAGTTATCTAAGGTGTCAGCCATTGGCCCGCGAACTGGTTCGCATGGGACATGAGGTGGACCTGATCACGACCGCCGACACACCCCGCAAACGATGGGACCATGGAATGGATGAGGGGGTCCGTGTCCACCAACCTCCCCGGTTTAGGGGAGTCGCCAATCACGATGGAGGGTATTCGCCGGTCGATATCCTGTCGCGTGTGCCAATGACCCTGAAAAAATGGGATCTGATTCATGCCTTTGAGCATCGTCCCAATGTTTCATTCCCTGCTCTTCTTTCACGGATACGCGGCACACCCCTGGTTTCCGATTGGTCTGACTGGTGGACAAAAGGCGGGATCACAACGCCTCGGAGACGCTCCGCGAAAATCGATGAACTGGAGGGAACCTGGATCGAAGAAGGGTCCAAGAGGATCTCCGACCGAGTCACTGTTGTATCCAAAACTCTCTGGGACCGAGCCGAAAGTATCGGCATTCCGCAGGATCGGCTGGCGCTGATTCCCTCGGGATGCCCCCATGACCGTATTCACCCACTCTCCCAGGAACCCTGTCGCCGCGAACTCCCTTTGCCCTTGGGCATCAAGGTCCTGACCTTTGTTGGGTTCGCCTTTTGGGATTTCGCCTTCCTCGTCAAGGCATTTAGGAGAGTCCTGGATGAATACCCTGACGCCATCTTGCAGGTGGTCGGCCAGGATAAGGATGCGGAGATTGAAGACATCGCGGGGGAGGTTCTGGGAGAATCCAAAGGACAAGTCCGTTTTGCTGGAAGGTTCGCACCCGATCGACTGGAAGTTCCACTCGGCGCGTCGGATGTTCAACTGCTTCCTCTCGAGGACAACCTGGCGAATCGAGCGCGGTGGCCGATCAAATTCGGCGATTATCTGGCCTCTGGTCGCCCCATTGTCGCACCAAGAGTCGGTGACTCGGCTCCGATTTTGGAACGCGAAGAGGTGGGAATCGCCACGGAGGCGACACCGGAGTCTTTTGCCGAGGGAATACTGCTTCTCCTCAATCATCCCAAACAGGCGAAGGAGATGGGAGCGCGTGCAAGGAAACTGGCCGAAGGGCCGCTCTCCTGGGAGGTTCAGGCTAAGAAGATGGAAACCCTTTATCGCGATTGTGTCGAAAGCAAGAGGCGACGATGAATGACTCCACGATGGTGGGGTTGGGTGATTGGTTGAAGCGAGCGATGGGGGAACTGGAGGCTGCCGGAGTTGAATCGCCGGGGCTCTCAGGTCGTCTCATTCTTTCCGAAGTGACCGGTTTCTCCAGTGCCAAGATCCTCGGGTTTCCCGAAATTTTCATCCCACCGGATGCCCTCTTCGAAGCCGACGTCCTCCTGGAGCGGCGTCTTCGACACGAACCCATGGCCTACATCCTTGGTCGAAAAGAGTTTCGAAATATCACCCTCAAAGTGACCCCCGCTGTCCTCATTCCACGCCCCGAAACCGAAGAACTGATTGACCTCACACAATCGATCTGTCCGGATGCGTCAACCATGGTGGATGTGGGAAGCGGGTCTGGGTGTATCCCGCTATCCCTATCTGAAGTTTTTCCAGAAAGCAGAGTGGTCGGAACTGATTTCTCTCAGAAGGCACTTAAAGTGGCGCAGAGTAACGATCCGGATCGTCGGATCTCCTGGGTGCAATCCGACTGGTTAGCCGGATTCGATCGAGATCGATTCGATCTGATTGTGAGTAATCCTCCCTATCTGACTCACGATGAAATGGAATCACTCGACCCTCAGGTTGGGGAGTATGAACCAATCTCCGCACTTACGGGCGGGGAAGATGGGTGTGATGCTTACAGGGTTTTGGTTCCCCAGATCGCTCGGTGCCTGAAGCACCGGGGGAAAACGGTCCTAGAGATCAGTCCTTCCGTGGAGAACCAGGTTATACAGATCCTCGGTGAGAGTGGTTTCGTTCATATTCGGACACACCCTGATTGGGCGGGGCGAGCCCGATTTGCCACCGGTGAACGCCCAAACGGTTGACCGAATTAAGTTTTTTAATACTTCCTGGGAGGTTCTGTGTCGATAGCCCAGCGTGTGCCATCTCCGACCTCGGGATTGGGAAGGTACCCCATGCCTCGGAGAATCCCAAAGATTTCTTCGGGTGAATCCTTTCGAAGCAGAAGAGAAGAAGCGGTATAGCGACCGATGCAATAAGGGCCAATTTCTTTGCTATGGTAGAGTTCTTCGGCTAGTTCGGCGGTGTCGCAGACAAGGAGGAGCGGATGTTCGAGGCTGAGGCGACCGAACGATTTCCCCCAATCCTCGATGCTGTGTTGGACGTTTTGCGGTAAGGTCCGACCGCCCCCGCTGTGTTCGAGGTACCACTTGATTTGCTCCGGAGCGGTCCAACCGTTGCAAAGTCCCAAATACACCGACTCCCGTGAAATGCGATAATGGTACAACTGGTCAATCGAA
>JAJDBZ010000412.1 GCA_029261095.1 Candidatus Omnitrophota bacterium
CTCGAGCACGGCCAACAGCCGATGGCTTCGAACGATGGCAAAGTCTGGGTCTCCTTCAACGGCCAAATCTATAACCACCAAGCCCTGCGACGAACGCTTTCTAATCAGTATGAATTTCAGACCACATGCGACACAGAAATCCTACCGGCCCTCTATCAGGCTCAGGGCGTCGAAATGGTCCAACAATTGCGCGGCATGTTCTCGTTCGCACTCTGGGATGAGCGAGAGGAAACGCTTTATCTGGTTCGCGATCGGATTGGAATCAAACCACTTTACTACGCGCCGCTGGGGAATCGTCTCCTCTTCGCCTCAGAACCCAAAGCCCTCTTGGCGTATCCCGAGGTATCCAGAGAGATTGATCCGGCCGCGCTTCAGGCTTACCTGAAACTCCTCTATGTCCCACCTCCGCTTTCGATCTTTCGGGGGATCCGGCAGCTTCCACCCGGGCATCTCCTGAGATGGAAAGAGGGAGAATTCACAGTCACCCGGTATTGGGAAGTTCCCACAGACTCACCCATCGCGCGCTCCGAGGGGGAATGGGCGGAGGAGATCGAACCGATTCTACGCGAGTCTATTCGGATGCGGCTGATGAGCGATGTGCCGCTCGGGGCTTTTCTCTCCGGAGGCATCGATTCCTCAACGATCGTGTCCATCATGGCGGAGGGCGGGAATCAGAGAGTCAAAACCTTTTGTGTGGGGTTTGGCGAGGAGGGGAGAGCTTATGAGGAGCGCCCGGTCGCGCGAAGGGTCGCAGAGTATTTCGATACGGATCATCATGAAATTGAAATACAACTCGATGTGGTCAACGCGCTCGAAAGCATGGTGAGGGGTTTCGACGAACCTTTCGGAAATCCAACCGCCATGCTTTCCTCCGAACTTGCCAGGTTCACCCGTGATCATGTGACAGTGGCACTGGCAGGGGATGGCGGTGACGAGGTGTTTGGGGGGTACCCGCGTTATCAAGGGATGATCCTGGCCGAATCGATCGGAAGAATCCCACGGTCGATCCGATCTCTCTTGGCCTCATTGGCGGGTGAGAAAGAGTCCTCCACCGCGAGGAACTATCGCCGCTGGCTGCGTCAGCTTCTGGAAGGTGCCGGCAAGGAACCCGCCGCGCGGTATTCCGAGTGGGTCGGCTACCGGTCGGACCCCGAGATCGCTTCGATTCTACACTCGGATTGGGTGCGGGAGTTGGAAGGCCAAGGCTGTTCCGATTGGGTGGGCGATTCTTTTCGAGCCCCCGATGAGGCGACACCCCTCTCACGCGCCATTTATGCCGACCTACACGGTTTCCTTCCCGAGAATGTCTTACGATACACTGACCGGATGAGCATGGCGCACAGCCTGGAGGTCCGAGTCCCCTTCACCGACCACGTTCTAGTCGAAAAGATGATGGCGGTCCCCGATTCTCAAAAAACCACACGGATGGCAAGTAAGCGATTGTTACGAAGGGTCATGAAAGATCGATTGCCGGAGGAAGTGGTGGGGAGGAAGAAACTCGGGTTCAACCCACCGATGGGGATTTGGCTTCAGACCGACCGGCTTGCTTTGGTCGAGAATTGGCTGGATCGGGAGACGATTGAGAAACGGGGAATCTTCAACCCGGCCGAAGTCGAACGTCTGGTTGGAGAACACCGTGCGAAGACACGCGATTGGGGGCTTCAGATCTGGTCCCTGATTGTTTTCGAACAGTGGATGAGATCCTATCTCGACTGATCAACCCGGCGGCCAGGTCAGCTGGCGTCCGCCGATAAGATGAACATGCAGGTGGTCGACACTCTGTCCGCCATTCGCTCCCTTGTTGATCACCAGGCGGTAACCCTCCTCCGCGATACCCTCGTCTTTCGCGATCTGGTTGGCGACCGCGATCTGGTGGTCCATCAACCCGGAGCCTTCCTCGACCTGAGAGACATCCTCGATTTCCGCTTTTGGAATGACCAGGATATGGGTTGGGCCTTGCGGGTTGATGTCCCGGAAGGCAAGCGAGGTATCGTCCTCGTAGACCTTGTCGCAGGGGATCTCTCCTCGAATGATTTTACTGAACAGTGTTTCGGCCATGATCGGTTTCCTCCTTGTGTGTAAAAGCTGCCGTCCCTGGTACCTACAACCCACACCCCTCACTAAGCCCCACCCCCTAAAAAACCCCACTCCCTAAACGACCCCACCCCCTAAAAGACCCCACCCCCTCCCCCCCTCCCCGCAGTGCGGGGAGGGGGAACTAAGGGCATTCCGCTCCGGGGTTGGAGAGGGGGTTAGGGGGCGGTGTTAACGTACCAAATACAGGTGCACCGATAAAGGTTCGAAACGGTCGCTGATGGATCCATCTATCACCTTAATCTGTCTGTTTTCTCCAACCACTTCGACCGACTTGCCATCGATGGGAAGAGTGACATCTGTGGGCGTATCCGTGGAGGTGTTCAATGCGAGGACCAGCTGCTCGCCATCCTCGGTCTCCTTCATGTTTGCACGGACAACTCGGTTGGTGTCTTCGATCTCCAATTCTTGACCAAGACCTGGGGCGATGAAGAATCCTTCTAGATCCTTCACTTCGCGGACAAGATCGCAATGCGCTTTCCACAGGTTGGGGTCCTCCGCTGGAAGGGATGTTCCATACCAATGCATCCCATACCAAAGCAGCCCCTTGGCTCCATCCGCTAGAGCGAGATAGTTCATGAACCGGTTTTCCTCGGGGGTGGGGAGTCGGTCCGAAGGCCAGGCGAATAGTTGTCCGCAGTGCCAGACAGGAAGGTCCCGGTTCAATTCGGAATAGGCTTTGGCGATATTGAACCCGACATCATTGATCGGGAATTTTTTGGAAATCGGATAGGTGTCGATGGCGAGGACATCGCAGCAGCGACCGAAGGTTTCATAAACCCTGGGATCGGTGATGACGAGATAACTGGGGTGAATCGGATCGATCTCATGCACGAGCTTGTAGGCATTGTGCATGATGAGAAGGTCCATCTGGTTGTAGCCCGGTTCGTCGGCGAGCATCCAGCACAGGACCGCCGGGTGGTCTTTGTATTGTTTGACAGTCTCTTCGAGATGTTTGAGGTAGGCCGCATCATCGCCATGAAATCCCACCGAAGCCATCAATCCCGCCTCATGAACCTTGTCGAGATTCCCAACCCCCGCGACCACGAAGTTGAACCCGGCTGCTTTCAAGTCGGCGTACTCCTGGGGCTGAGCCGAATAGATGCCGATGGGGAGGTAGGGCTTGCCATCCTTTCGGAACGCGAGGTCTTTTCCGATCATGGAGGGCGGATCGTGGCGGGGAAGTTTTCCCACATAGTGTCCGCGTTCGGATTCGATGACCCTCCCCTCGCCCATTGGAAATGTCGCCTTGAAACGCAGGGGGCCATCCTCGAAACCGGAAAGCGGGAACTCGATCGGTTTGCCGCAGCGACCGGAAAGCCTCGCGACCAACTCTCCCTGTTCGTTCATCACATCCACTCGAACCAGTGTTCCAGGATGGAGCGTTTCTAACTTGTAGGGTTCGCCGAAAAAGACTGTCAGATGATCCTCTCTTGTGACCACTCGGAGTTTGCTGTGTTCTTCGATGTTCTCGCGAATCGAACGTAGGGTCTCCTCATAATCAAGAACACGTGCCGAGAACCCCCAATCGCCCCCGGATTCGTCCACTTTGATCAGGAGTCTGTTAAGACCTTGATTGAGGGTGATCGGAACATAATCCGTGTCCTTCCCGAGCCAGCGGAGGATGAGGTGGCTGTGGACTAAAGCGCCATTGAGGAAAACACGGATGCCATCGTTGCTGCCGACCGAGAGAATCGCGCGTTGCGATTTCGGTGATTCGATAAGAGTGTAGGCATAAGCGACCACGTTATCGTTTTCTTCGAAGAAATTTTCGAAGGAGACGAGATCGTCCTCTGATCGGAGTTCCTTCCAGGAATACTCCTTAGCCCCGGTTGGGCCTGTGAAGGAGTCCCCCAATCGCGGATCGGCATTCAATTCGCCCCCCATCGGCCCGAGGAAATCCTGGTAGAAACCATTCGAGGCGTAGTCTTCGAGAGAAATCGAACCCACCCGCCTTGAATCGTTGGGGAATGGACCGCAAACCAGCCACTCTCTTACATAACTCCCGCTTTGAAGGTCATCGAAAGTCGGATGATCGTTTTCTGCCTGTGTGCCGCCTACTAAGAGAAAGTGAACGATAATAGCAAGCCAAGAATTCCTAAGAAAAATCATCACACTCATTGGGGTCTCCATCCAATATCAATCCCCTGCCATCTCCTCGAGGAGTATCGGGAGAGGTATGCAACTCCGGGGAAAGACATGGTAGCCTGATTACTATTCGTCTCAAGTGGACGGAAGATGTACTCCAAGAACGAGGAACTTTAGGAGGAGATCTTTTGAGTGTCGTATAATCCTGTGTTCGATCTACTTTTCGGACTCTTCCTGCTATTGGTTCCGTTCGCTGTTCTATTGGGACTTATTTATGCCTCCTTTCGTCAGAAACCGAAACCCAAGGAGAATCCTGAATCGACCGTGGAGAATCCACCTTGGGAGGAATGGGTTCGGACCACCCTACAACAAGCCTATCGCTGGCGTGAACAGATGAGCCGGAAGAGCCTGGAGGGTGAACCTGGTCTGGACGCTCATTCAACCAGGTCCCCCGAGGATATCGAGGGACTGATCGTTCTTCTGGAAAACCTGAGGAACGGAAGCCCGGCTCAAGTTTCTTCGAAAACCTCTTCCGAAGAAGAATGAGGTTTGACGGTTTATCCCTTTTTTGTCCGCCATCTTTTCGGGCCGACCCCATCTCGAATAAACTTATTGAAAACGCTCGGTCGGGCGACTCCAGGAGATAAGAATGGATATTTTTAAGTATCCTCGGTATTCCGCAAACGTGGATGCCACACCTCAAGAAAAGATCGGTCCGTCCAATCATAGTCTCGACACACTTCGTCGCGAGGTGGACCGTCAGCGTCTTGTAATCGAAGTGCTGGTTCGGGCGCTGGTAGAAAAAGGGATTTACACTCGCGACCAACTGAATGCACTGGCCAATCTTGTGGATATGGAAGACGGTGTCCGGGATGGCCGCATGAAGACACGAAAGGGTATCGATCTCTGTTCGGGTTGTGGCCGAACTCTAATGAACAGAACAGGAACGTGTTTGTATTGCGGTAATGAGGAGGTCATCGATATCATATGAGAAAATATTCGATTGGACTCATTCTTTGGGTGATGTATTTCGGACTGGCTCTTTTCGTCTCAAAGGCGGTAGGTGAGGATGCGACTATGTCGAAAAGCCCAATCACACTGAAGGTCGGAGATTTGACAGCGGTCTTCGCCGACAACACGGCATTCGGTGAACATCACAGGGAACGGTACAACGGGATCGCCGAGCTTCATCATCCCTCCGCGTCGGGAAATCTCTTCGTTCCTTTCTACGCGGGCTTCAATCTCGAACACTTTTTTGGTGGAGACTTCCTCGAAGAGTTGTTCGAACCGAGAGAACACCCGATGGTTCTTTCTAAGGAAAGCGATCGCACGGTGCAACTCTATCAACCACCACCGCCCCGTTCGAAGGTGGAGTCCACCACTGTCTTCACAATGGTGGAACCTCATTACATCGATGTCGATGTGGAGATCATCCTTCATGATCTCAGCCAGTTCCGTCATGGTTATACCGGTCTGTTCTGGGCGTCTTACATCAACAAACCCGAGAGCAAGGCCATCCATTTCTGGGGGATCTCCGAGGAGGATTCGACTCCACGCTGGATCGAGGCTTACTCCGCCGAGCATGGTGTCGAATCTTCGCACCTGCATGTCGACGATGATTTCGAAGCGTATTATGTGGAGAATTTCAACACGACTCTCGCCAGCCATTTCTCGAAATATCGTTTCATCGAGCCCTTTTACTATGGCCGCCGTGGGGAGATGGTGTTTGCCATCATGTTTGACCGCTCCGAGGGCATTCGCTTCAGCCAATCGCCGACAGGGGGTGGAGCGCCTAACCCCGCGTGGGATTTTCACCTACTGATTCCGGACCCGGAGATCGGAAAGAAATACTCGTTCAAATCGCGGATGGTTTACAAACTCTTTGTTTCCACCGAAGACATTCGCGAGGAGTATCGGAGCTGGAAACCCTGATCTGAAACCGATCGGTAGCCCGGGGTCCCTTCCCGGGGGTGTCGTTTGAAAACGGATAAGAATTGAGGGCCAAGACCCGGGAAGGGGTTCCCGGGCTACCGTTACGGAATGAGTGCTACTTGGGGACCGCCATCGATTTGCGGGATGACATCGCCGATGATCCATGCGGGTGCATCGGGAGAGTCGATCTTTACGAGAATCTCTTTCGAAGATTCCTCAGGGACGCAGAGAATAAACCCAATCCCCATATTGAATGTCTGGTAGAGTTCATCGACAGCAGCCCCCGTCTTTTCAGCCAAGAGCTGAAAGAGGGGTGGGACCGGCCACGATGACAGTCTGATTTGTGCGGAAAGGCCATTCGGGATGGTCCGCGAAAGGTTTCCGGTAATGCCACCGCCGGTGATATGGGCCATCCCATGCACCACTCCCTCTTCCAGGAGCGGCCAGACCTTTGGGAAATAGCTGCGATGAGGAGCGAGTAGCGCCTCACCAATAGTCATATTCCATCCCTCGGGAGTCTCACTGGCGAGGGATGGATCGTCATCGTACAGAACCTTCCGAGCCAAGGTGTAACCGTTTGTGTGCAACCCCGAGGACGCGATCCCAATGAGCGTGTCGCCATCGGAGACTTTCGAACCATCCAAGATTCTGGATTTGTCCACCACACCTACGATGCTGCCCACCAGGTCGATGTCGCCGTCCGAGTAGACATCTGGCATTTCGCACATCTCGCCGCCGACCAGCGCGCAGCCATTTTCGACACAGGCATCGGATACGCCTTTGACCACCTGTTCGATCTGGTCAGGGTCCATTTTGGCTAGTGCGATGTAATCCAAGAAGAAGAGAGGGCGCGCGCCTTGGACCAGGATGTCATCGACACAATGGTTGACGATATCAATTCCGATGGTGTCGTACCGATTGCAGGCAACCGCGACCTTGGTCTTGGTGCCCACAGAGTCCACACTCGAAACGAGGACTGGTTGTTTTTCGGGGAGACCGCTTATGTCGAACATTCCTCCGAAGAGACCAATTTCCGAAAGGACCTGAGGGGTTGAGGTTCGTTTCACCCACTGCTTGATACGGTCGGTCGCTTGGCTTCCGGCCTCGATATCGACTCCGGCTTCTTTATAAGTTTTCGGAGAAGTCATGATCGTTAAACGGTTTGGAGTTTGGGTTGTTCGAATGCGAATTTAGTCTGTTGCAACTTGGAGAAATCGATGGGGTACTCGCCGGTAAAACAGGCGGAGCAATAGGATTGCTTAGTGCCGCTGCAGGCATCCAATAGACCCTCGACACTCAGGTAATGCAATGTATCGACCCTGAGTTGTTTGCGTATCTCCTCCAAGGAGTGGGTGTGGGCGATCAATTCGTTGGAGGTGGGCATATCGATCCCATAAAAACACGCATTTCGAATAGGCGGAGAAGCGATCCGCAGATGAACCTCGGTCGCCCCCGCCGATCGGACCATTTTCACGATCTTTCGGACAGTCGTCCCTCTGACCACCGAGTCATCCACCACAATGACACGCTTGC
>JAJDBZ010000413.1 GCA_029261095.1 Candidatus Omnitrophota bacterium
TCTATTTATATGACGAAGCCGACGAGACAATCGAAGGGACACTCTTCCAAAACAATCTATACCATGACGGTTCGGTGGCGGTTCGCGATGGCGAGACCTGGATCGCCTGGCTGGAGTTTGTCCCCGGCAAGGGAGAACACATATGGATTGGAGAGCGCGGAGAGAAGAGAGGGGTGTTCCGGAAGCGAATGACCGAGCAGCCGGGGGTCTATGCGAACCCGACATTGACTGTGTCCAAAGCAGGTAACCTCTTCCTTTCTTACGAAGCCGAATCGGAGGGTCAATGGGACATTCAACTCGAACATCTCGATGGGAAACTGGATACAAAGAGAAAGTTGAAACTCTCTCCATCATCGGGAACCGATATCGACCACCGGATCGTCTCAACAGAAGAGAGGCTCGTCTTCGTCTGGCAAACAGATCGTGAAGGACAGTTCGATGCCGTCGCCCGTGAATTGAATTTGAATGGAGAGATGACCAATATTGAAACATTGAGCGAAATCGAGGCGGGCGACTGGCGACCCGATGTGACAATCCTATCCGATGGTTCGGTGGTAGTTGTCTGGGACACCTTCAATGGGAACGATTATGATGTGGTCGCGCGAGTAAAAAAGGACGGAGCGTGGGGATCGATCCTCCCTGTGGCCACAACCCCAGCCTTCGAAGGACGCGCTCGAGTTGCCACCAATTCACAAGATGAAGTCTGGGTGACTTGGGAAGAAGGGGCCGAACATTGGGGACACAAGTATGTCGGCGAGTATTATCCCGGTAAGGTCTTTGTTTCACTCACTGACGAGCGCGGGCCGCTTCATCGTTTCCGAAAGATCCATCTCGCCAAACTCGATGTCGAATCGGGTTCCCTCTCTCCGGCGAAGGAACCGCTCCCGATGCCCTCCATCGATGAGGCGTTCAAACGTAGACCCGAAGTCGAAAACCAGATGCCGATTGGAGCCTATTACGAACGCGGTGAGATCGTATTCGATGGGTCGGATCGCCTTTGGTTAGTTTACCGCCACTGGTACGCACACATCCTGGGAATCGAACAAGACCACCATTATGAAGAGGGGATCGGTGTCTACGCTCGCTGTCTCGACTCCAATGGCTGGTCCAAACTCTACCGGCTCGCGCCCGACCAAGGGGATGGGATCCAGCGATTGAGCATCTCGCCGACCCAGAAAGGGATCGAAGCCGTTTGGACAGTGGGTCGCACGGACCGAAGACCGCTCAAGCGTCCCCAAGGTTTAGCCTACGCCTCCATTGAAGTTGAAGGGGGTTCGGGAGATCCCATCGAAGTCGCGGACGCGGTCAAGCCAAATCCAACCGAAACCGCAGAGAAGAATCCGGCCCCGCCGACAACAGCATTCGGCGGAAAAGAATACCACCTTGTCTATGGCGATTTGCACCGTCACACCGATCTCTCGCTCTGCATGGTCCCAGCCGATG
The DNA here is from genome assembly GCA_029261095.1 of Candidatus Omnitrophota bacterium. Lineage (GTDB taxonomy): Bacteria > Hinthialibacterota > Hinthialibacteria > OLB16 > OLB16 > JACKFH01. The sequence goes on from JAJDBZ010000413.1 coordinate 1,444, forward strand.
GTTCCCTCGACGATGTCTACCGCTACGCCATCGATGTCGCGCGTCTCGATTTCCTTGGAGTGACCGACCACTCGCGGGATATCGCCCGGGGGTCACACCTGAGTCTGCTTTGGCATCGCTCGTGTAAGGAAGTGACCCGCCATCGTCTGTCAAATGTATTCATCCCTTACTTCGCCTATGAACGAAGTCGGAAAGACACCGATCACAATGTGATTTCCCTGCGCGATGACAGGCTCCGTCCCCACGAGCCGCCACTCCCCAATTTCTGGGAGGAGTGCGACCGGGATACGTTTACGATCCCCCATCAACCCTTCTTCAACAGCGGATTGTGGGAGTACAACGACGATGAGATGCGGCCCCTTCTCGAAATCTATCAGGGTTGCCGGGACAGCACCGCTGAGGAACCGGCTCATGAGGGGCTGGGATTGGGGTACCGTTTCGGTTTCATTGGCAGCAGCGATCATATCTCCACGAACGCGAGCTTCGCCTGTGTCTGGACCGACCAACTCGACCGCGAATCGATCTTCCGGTCCATGCAAGCGAGACGAACTTATGGTTCCACCGACAGAATCCGTCTCGCCGTGCAAGCGGGCGAGCATTGGATGGGCGAGGAGTTTACCGCCAAAGAGATGCCCCCCATCCGCATCAACGCGGAGGGGTCGGATGAAATCTCACTGGTTCAAATTGTGGTCGATGGCGAGAGGGTTAAAACCTTCTGGCCAAACACCGAGCATGTGGAGTTGGAGGAAACGATCGACCTCGAACCGGGACGGCATTCTGTGTATGTTCGTCTGGAACAAAGGGATGGAAATTTGGCTTGGGCCTCACCATTCTTTGTGGAGGTGGGGGAATAGTATCTTTTTTTTAATCACGGAAGCGCGCGGAAAGAGCCGGAATGGCGCGGAATAGGACTGAAACTTTTCGGGATGAGGTCTTATTTTCCGTGTGGTTCCGTAATCGAGTTCCGTTGGTTTCCGTGATTCAAACCGTCCCTTCCAGCCCTCATCGATTCACTATAAGGTAACCCATCCCTTGATCTACATTATCCGGAGGCAAACTGCATGACATCACTCAAACACCTCGATCGCAGAAATTTCCTCAGAGGACTTTCTGCCGGAACCGCCACCCTCGGTTATTCGGTCTATGTCCGCGCGGGGGATCTAACACCTTCCGAGGGAAACCCACTCTCGGTCGAAGAGATCCGCGCCTCGCTCGACAGTCTCTCTCCGGAACCCGACCCCTCACGCAGATTCGAAGGCGAACCGAACATGACCCTGGTCGATTTGGAGACCGACTTCTTTATCGCGGGCGGCGGGATGGCTGGTGTTTGCGCGGCCTTGGCGGCAGCCCGAAACGGGATCAAGGTGGTGCTCGCGCAGGACCGGTCGCGCCTCGGCGGTAACGCCAGCAGCGAAGTCCGAATGCACATCGTTGGCTCCGACCACAGCGGTGGGAGAAAGGGATGGAGGGAAGCGGGAATCCTTGAAGAGCTCCGACTGGAGAATGCGGCCTGGAACCCCCACTCGGCTTGGGAACTGTGGGACCTAATGCTCTACGATAAAGTGATCAGCGAGCCGAATATCACACTCCTTCTCGACAGTGTCCTCTATGCGGCGGAAGTTAATAATAGCGTCATCGAGCGCGTGATGGTCCGTTGCGACAAGACCGAGAACCTCTATCGAATCAAGGCCAAGCAGTTCGCCGATTGCACAGGCGATTGCCGTCTCTCCATCGAAGCCGGAGCCGAATTTCGATGGGGGACGGAAAAAAGGTCCGAGTTCAATGAACCCTTGGCGCCCGAGGAACAGACCCCCGAAACCCTCGGCAGCAGCATCCTCTTCACCTCGCGAGATTACGGAAAACCGATCCCTTTCAAACCGCCCCACTGGGCAAGGAAAGTGACGAAAGACGATCTCCGGTTTCGCGGGACCAACAGTTGGGAATATGGTTACTGGTGGATCGAGTGGGGCGGTGAACACGACACCATCCGTGACAATGAGAGAATTCGTTTTGAACTTCTTTCCATTGTGATGGGCGTTTGGGATTACATAAAGAACTCGGGCGACCACCCCACTAGCGAAAACTGGGGGATGGATTGGGTCGGGATGATCCCCGGCAAACGCGAGAGCCGTCGCGTGATCGGCGACCACATCCTGACTCAATCGGATTTGATGGGCCTCAATGGCGATTTCGAGGACGCGGTCGCGATAGGCGGATGGCCCTTCGATAACCACCCGCCGAGCGGTTTCGACAATCCCGAAGTCCCTCCCTTTGTCTCCATCAAGATTGCTGAGGTTTACAACATTCCCCTGCGATCTCTCTATTCCGAGGACCTCAAGAACTTATTTATCGCGGGACGGAATATCAGCGCGACCCATGTCGCTTTCACCTCGACCCGGGTCATGGGCACCTGCGCAGTCGAGGGCCAAGCGATCGGAACTGCCGCCGTCTATTGTGTGGAGAACAACCTCAACCCACGAGGCCTTTATGAGGATAAGAGCCTCATGAAGCAATACCAGCAGCACCTACTCCGCGACGATCAAACCATTAAGAACCGGAAAAACGAGGACCCGAACGACTTGGCGAGGAATGCCACGGTGACCGCATCGAGCGAAATCGAGGGGAGCAAGGCCGCCTCGGTCATCGATGGTTCTGTCCGCGATATGCCGGGCGAATGGCACCACCGATGGGGTGGGAGTCTGGAATCGGGAGAGGCCTGGATCGATCTCTCATGGGAAGAGCCCCAAGAGATCTCGCAACTTCAACTCACCTTCGATTCCGGATTCTCTCGGCCACTTACTTTAACCGAGCAAACCGGATACCGAGGAAAAATGGTGACCGACCGTCCGCCCGAAATGGTGAAGACCTATGAGGTCCTCTACCGCGGAAAGGAATCGAATGAGTTTCGGTCGCTTTTCGAAGTTGAGGATAATTATCAACGGTTACGCCGTCACCGATTCGATCCGATCAAAGCGGAGGCGATACGCGTCCGAGTCACCGCCACCAATGGAAACCCGGAAGCTCGGATTTATGAGGTGCGGTGTTACGAGGCTTGAGGGGGATCTGTATCCCAGATCGTTGGGGGGATCGATTGTCTCTCACCTGGGGACAGTCTGATTTCCCAAAGAAAGAGTCCCTGGGGTTGAAGGGTCGGACCCGCCGCCTTTCGGTCTTTCTTGTTTAATATTTCCAGCACATCCGACGGAGAAAAAATTCCTCGGCCGACTTGTGTCAGGGTACCCACCGTGATTCGAACCATCTGGCGAAGGAAGGCGTTCCCGAGGATTCTGAATTCGTACAGATCGCCGCGATCGAGGATGATGATCTCTTCGATGCGGCGAATCGGGTGATGAGCGGTGCACCCCGAGGCGCGGAAAGAGGAAAAATCCCTTTCGCCGGGAATGTATGCGGCTCCTTTCCGCATCTCCTCCAAATCGAGATCGTATTCACAGGGGGTCGCAAACGGGCGGTAGAACAAAGGAACCTTACCCCCTTTCCAGAGGTAGTAACGGTACTCGCGCAATTGGGCAGGCCGAGGCCGCCAATCCTCCGACTCCTCTCTAGCGGAAAAAATGGAGACTCCAGAGTGCAGATAAGGAATCACCCCGAGACGTATACCCACAGCTGGCGCAGTCGTCTCTGCCCGAAGGATGGCCACTTGATGGCGCGCATGAACTCCGGCATCCGTTCGACCCGAGCCATCGATGTAGACCTCAGTCTTAAGGAAACGACTGTAGGCATCGCGCAGCGCCCCTTCGACAGTGAACCGATCGGGTTGCTTTTGCCAACCGACGAAATGACGGCCATCGTACTGGAGATCGAGACGGAAAGTTTTTTTGGACATGGTGGAAAAGGATTGTAGGGCGGATTAGCGAATGCGTAATCCGCCATGTCGCACCGGAAATCTTCGATTAAAGTATATTGGGCAAGCAAGGCGGATTACGCATTCGCTCATCCGCCCTACCAAACTTACTCATCCAACAAGAATTTCTCCATGTTGGCGAGCACCTTGTCCCGTGTCTCGTCAGACACCGCCTCGCAATAAATCCGGAGGAGTGGTTCGGTGCCAGAGGCGCGGACGAGGGTCCAACTCCCGTCTTCGAGAGTCGCGTGATACCCATCCATCGTGTTGACCTTGGCGACTTTCAAACCAGCGATGTTATCGGGGGGATTGTCGGCGACACGAGCGAGAGCGCGCTCTTTCTTCTCAACCGTTGTCGTGACATCGTTTCGCTGGAAAGTGTGATACCCGACTTGGGCCATGAGATCGTCGACGAGTTCGCTCATCTTCATCTTTTTGAGCGCCATCATTTCGAGTAAGAGGATCCCGCAGAGGAGGCCATCCCGATCGAGGATGTGCCCTTTGATCGTATAACCACCACTCTCTTCGCCCCCCGCGAGCCAGTCGTTATGGATCATGTAGTCACAGACATCCTTGAACCCGACACGGGTTGTGTGAATGCCGACTCCATGAATCTCCGCGAGTTTGTTCAACATGACACTGGAGGAAATGGTCTTCACAATTTCCCCCGTCTTAATCCCGAGGTTCTCGATCGCGTGTTTGACCACGAGGGAGAAAACCTCCTGGGTGGTGACAAACCGTCCGGTCTCGTCGACCACTCCGAGACGGTCGGCGTCGCCGTCCATCGCCAAGCCAAGGTCGGCTCCGGTCTCGCGAACCTTGTCGATCAAGGCGCCCAAGTTCTTGGTGATGGGCTCCGGGTTCACTCCTCCGAAACTCGGGTTCTCCTCGTTCCGAATCTCGATCGATTCGACTCCGATTTCGTCGAGAAGTTGTTTCATGAATCCAGTCCCGGCGCCGTGCATGGCGTCGACCACGACCTTCTTTCCGCACGATTTCAAGAGGTCGACATTGAGGTGTTTCTTTACAGCCGCAAGGTAGTCTGCCTTGGCATCGATCAATTCGATCGCGCCCGAGGAGATCGCTTCGTCCCAGTCCATCTTCTCGGGAATGAATCCCTCGGCCTCGTATTTCGAGGCGAGTTCCTGAACCGGATCGACTTGGTCAGGAGTTGCCGGTCCACCGTGAGGGCCCTTGATTTTGAAGCCGTTATAGATCGGCGGATTGTGAGAGGCGGTCATCATGGGCGAGAGGGGAGTCTTCTCACGGTGCGCGACAAAGGAGGTGCAGGGGGTGGTGCAAAAATTCTCGGAGAAGAGAACCTTTACCCCCATCGCCGCTAAGACGCACGCAGTCTCTTGAGCGAACTCCCGGGAGAGGAATCGTCGGTCATATCCGATCATCGCCTTCGCGTTCGGGTCTTTTTCCAGCGAGACTTTCCCGACCGCCGCCGCCACCATGGCAACACGGTCAAAGGTGAAATCCTTGGCGATGACTCCTCGCCAACCGTCGGTTCCGAATTTAATGACTCCCATGGATGAGGGCTCCTTGTTTTGTCTACTGATTTCCTGGGAGTACAACTCCCGACAAACTTCGACCCGGATTAACAAATCCGGATCGAGCACCCAAGGGATTTTGGCCAGAACGCTTGAGTAGCGACGGGTTAAAACCGCGTCGCTACTCACACGAAGCCGTCTTCGACGACTGGCGGCAAGGTAGTCCCTTTAGTGGACTTTGTATGGTTAGCGCCGTCTTCTTGATCGAGCCTATTTCAAGACGATCGGTTCGATATCGAGCGCCTCGCAGGCTGCTTTCAGTTCAGCGACATAGTTGCCGACCACCGCGTGGATGTGGTTCGAACTGAAGTTGGCGGCGAGAGTCTCCGGCGAGATATCGAACTTCGCCCAGACATGCGGCCAGGTGTAGCTCGTTTCGGCTCCGAGTTCCTCGCTCTTCTTGAAGGAATAATCGACCCAGCTGCCGGTGAAGATGTGCATTCTGAATTGACCGAGTTTCCGAGTGAGTCGAGCGTAGGTGACCTCTTTCGCCCCCGCAGCATAAAAATGGACCGAAGCGCCGCCCCCCCGAAAATAAAAATTCTCGGCCGGGTAAAGCGTGACTTCCTTCCAGTTGTTCCGAAAAGCTTTGGAACGTTTGGCAAACCAGGGAGCGTGCTGACCTGAGTTGACCAGATCGTAGATTTTGAGTTTCTCGTGATAGTGGCGCAGGTCGGCGAAGAGAACCGGAGTCCCCGACAGGAGGTGAAGCAACTGCATGGTCAGCGCGCCATTGGAATCGCACTCCGTAGCGCAAATGATTGGTTTCTTTTCCTTGTCCTCCCAGTCGGCGGTGTCATTGAGAAGCGCCTCTTGGACATCGGCGATACAGAGATCGCTCCACTCGGTCATATCGAGCTGGCCGGTGAGACCGCAGAAATCGATCCCCTCCTCATTACAAAAATCTTTCATGGCCAAATACATCCGCACCTGACGGGCCAGTGTTCCATCGACCCCGGGGGTCAGGTTGGTGTCGTTGTATTTGATATCCTTGCAGTAATGTTCGAGCCATTTGAGACCGGCTTCGACTCGATCCGTTTTGATCTTTTGCGACATCTGCCAGAGGTGGAGTTGGCCACGGTGGTAGACATGGACACCGAACTGGGACATCCATTGGCTCTGATCGACATGCCCCGTGTACATCCCCATCGAGGGCCCATCGAAATCGCCGTATCGCATCCCCTGAAGTTTCATGGCGGCCATTTCCCCCTTCGCTCGAGAGTCGGGGTTGTGCTGAACCAGCCAATCCTTCACTTCGCCTTGGACTTTCTTGTCGCCGATGTCGCCAAGGACTCTACCAAAAGGAATTCCAACCTCATCCAATGCCCCGGCCGAGGCGAAAAAAGCAACCCAACCCGGTTTGCTCGGGTTAATGTTCCCAAGAAACAGGATCGGACAATCCATTCGGTCCGCCACCTGGGCGGTGAGGTCGGGATAGGACCAAACGCAGAAATTGAAAATAACGACATCGACATCCGCGCCGCACACTCGATCGGCCACATTCGCCGCAGTCTCCCAATTCCAAACAATCGTTTTCGACGAGATCACTTGGTGCTTCTGTTTCTTCAACCAGGACTCGAGACGATCCTGAAAAAATAGGCAATCCTGGCGGGTGGCTTTCGCCACACGTTTCCTGCCATCGGTAAAAGTAATCACTCCGACTTTCATTGAACTCCTCCTATATCAATTCGGCCATTCTAATAATGGGATACCGGAATTTGAACTCGCGATCGGGAATTATACCGTCGCCAATTAGGGGGTCAACGCGTGGTGGAGGGGCGGAAGGACCATTGACGCCCGCAAGTAGGGTGGACGATTCCCGAAAAAAAATGGCGCCGAGCAAAAAAATATATTGACATCGCCTTGGGAGTGGTTTAGGGTCCTCTCATTGCTGAATTGTTTTACTTTCTGGCTCTTTATTTTTTTATCACTTGGACAGACTAAAATGTGGCTTCGACGTTGCCTTGCGGTAACGCGATCTCTGTTGGACCCTGAGTGGGTTTTAGCGGAGGTGTTTCGGAGGACTGCTCTCATGGGTAATGACCCATGGAGTCGGGCTTGTCTGTTGTGATGAATGGCTCTTTGCAAGCGCGCTACCTCCTGATTCCTTTCGCGGTAACCTTCTCCTTCCCTACCGGGAAGATCCTGAAATCGCGTACTCCTCATGACAACTGATGAATGAATGGGTTTTTAGCACCAAGAACCGAGGGTATTGATTGGGTTAAAAGGTTTTCGTTCTACAAACTTTTTTTGGCATTAAAGAAAATCAAACGAATCACCACTGGGGGTGATTCAAACGGCTACTGCTATAGACGAATAGAAATTATCAATATGAATAATAATACTGATGTGTACTGGATTATGCCGATGTCAGAAAGCATGAGGATGGATTGTGAAATGAGTGATTTAAGGCTTCGATTTTTTTGCGCTTTCTTAGTATTCCGTATGACATGTCGCAAAATATGGGTCTCTTTTGTAGGCCCGAATCTGTAGTTTGTTTGTTGGTTGTCAATGGCTCCGCGCTGGCTGTGCAGCGCAATGTATTGTTGGACGTGTTCTGTTTTTTGGCTCTGCGGGATCGCTATCTATCCAATTCGGAGGATGCGCCCGCGAACACGAGGACCGAAAGGACGTGCTTCTTATGAACGAGAAGTATTCGTACCGGGAGTATCGCCTTTGGGTCGGCTTGAATATTTGGGAATGGTGTTCCAGTGGGTGGGACACCATTCCCACACAGTTTTCAAGCCCTACCTCATAGCCAACCGACAAGCAGGAATTCGAAACCGTAAGGTGCTGAAGGGTGTCGATCATCGACTCCGGGAAATAGATTTTTGTCAGTTTGCAATTTGAGGAGGGATCTCAAGATGGAACAGATTGGATCGTTGGCCTATACAAAATCATCAGGCTCTGTCGATTTCATGCTTTACAACACAATTGCAGATACTGCTCAGGTTCAGTGGGTTTTCTGGCGGCGTGGAATCAGTAGCCATGAGATTCGAAACCACCTATTTGAAGCTCGGGTCGTTTTGGATTGGGACGGAGTCGACTACACGTACGACTTCAAAACCGGACGCTATACCCACCTTAGGAACGATCCTGAAGTAGGGTGGATTGAGCCTGACATCTGTGTCGACCACTCAGGAGGTATTATCGCCAAATTCTGTACTCAGCCCGATCCAGATTTGGAATCTGGGCAGAGTGAACCTCAGATCTCGACCCTATCAACCTTACGGGATCTGGTTCTCGATTCTGAAAGTCCCTTGAAACTCGAAACCCGGTCGCGGCCAACCGCCGCCGCTGATTGGCATACCCGAAGTAATCAGTTGCTGGTGAAGAGGGCTGAGGATCCGAATGTGGGAACCCGAGAGATGACTAGAAAGGTTGCTGTCGCGGCTTGAACGAAGCTGATATTCGCACCGTTGGCAGATGAAGAAAGCATACTGATTAAAAAAAACAAGAATCGCATAAGCGATCAAGCAGCAATTCTCAACGAACCTAGGGCTGGAGCCAACAACTCCAGCCCCTTTTTTTTGACCTCCCGAATCACTAACCCAATTCAATGTTCCGAAGGGTCAATAGAGCTGGATGAGGGAAACAGGGGATCGAGGTGTCGGTGTGGCCTCCTCCGTAGGGGTCATTGTCGCGGTCTCTGGGTGGGTCGGCGTGGGTGAGAGAGTGGCCGTATTGGTCGGCGTGAAAGTGGAAGTCCTCGTAGGAGTTGGAGTCTGAGTAGAGGTTGCGGTTGGAGTGTGCGAAAGAGTGGGAGTTTCAGTTTCTGACGGAGTGGGAGTAAAGGTTAAGGACGGGGTCGCGGTCGGGGTGGAACTTGAAATATCCCCGAGGAAGGCGATCAATTCAGAGTCCGGAACCTCCACCGGGTCGAGAAGGTCGGCTCCCTCCAGCGTCGCGGGTAACACAACCGGAGCATACCGAAAATAGTCGAAATCGGCGATGAGATCCGGATTGCCTGTGGTAATCGTAACCTGGTTGTGAACATAAGGTTCAAATGTCGAACCGGTGGGCCAGTCGGTGTAACAGGTCATACCCACCTGCAGCCTGTCAGGCATGTCATCGCGAAAGTAACGTCGATGCACCACCCAATCTTCACCCGGCGCACGGCGCAACATCAAGAAATAGTTTCCCAGTCGGGCGGATCGAATGGTGGCTTCGCTGCTATTGGCATCGATGTAGACTAGGTTGGAGTGGCTGTCGACTGTGGTTTTGACCTCAAACTGGAAAGTGCCCGGATCTCCCGCCGCGCCCATCGAGAGGAAAATATAATTCTCGCCGCCAGGGGTCCAAGTCTCTCGTGTGATATTACGCGGCGTGCGAATCATGATACCCGCCAATGAAAACTGGCTCCCCGGCGCCCCCGTCCCCGAACGGTTGGTCGGTTGCACATGGGTGGTGACCATGAAATCGCCAGTCACCTCTTTGAACGCGAGAGCTCCGCGCCATTCCTCGAACCAGACACTGGTGTAAGGAACCATCCTCAACCACCCCGGGCGGGTTGCGCTGATATCGTAGCCCTCGAGTTGGTCCGCACCCCACTGCTCGACTTCATAGATCCGTTGCCAGTCGCTGAGGGTCGAGGGATTGTCGAACTCATCGGATAGGGATGAGAGGTCCGACTGACAATTCGAACTGTCCGAAATAAACAGCAGGATGGTGATGATGATCAAGGATGAGCGGCCCAAGTCAATTCCTCACTCCCTTTCATTTGTCAGAGCGGCGTGCTCCACAGGAGATAGTCTAACCTAGATGCCTGAGATCGACAAAGAAACTTGCGTCGAACAGGTTCGGACTCACTTGCAGTTCTCCTATGTCAAGAACCGGCGCATGAAGGGTAAAGCACGAAGAGACACCGCACACAGATAGAAGAACCCCGCGATCACGATGATCGTAGCACCCGGGGGGAGGTCTAAATCGTAACTGACCGCCAGTCCACCGAGGGTGAAGAGACAGCACAAGAGGGACCCCCAAACCATCATCTGGAGGAGAGTACGAGAAAAGAGACCCGCAATCGCCGATGGCAGCGTGAGTAGGGCTATTACCAAAATAATCCCCACGACTGTGGTCAGCAGAACCACAGTCAGCGCGGTCAGACAAAGGAGAAGGAGATAGTAGAACTCCACATGGACGCCGCGTAGACGAGCGAATTCTTCGTCGAAACAAATCGCAAGGAGTTTCTTGTAAAAAAGACCGCACACCCCTAAGACAAATAGGTCCAATACGACGACCAACCAAACCTCCGAACGCGAAACCAGAAGGATATTCCCGAAGAGGTAGCTCATCAGGTTTTCGTTGTATCCTGGAGTCTTCGAAATGAACAACACCCCCACCGCCATGCCGATCGCCCAGGTCGCCCCGATAATCGTGTCTTCCCGCTCTTTGGCCCGAAGCGTCACCCATCCGATCAATAGGGCGCTGCCGATCGCGGCGATCAAAGCGCCATATAGAGGATCGAAGAAACTCCACCCATGAACGACCTGAAGATATCGAGCAAGCCCCACTCCGCCCAGAACACAGTGCGCCACACTCCCGGCGATATAGGTGATCCTGCGAGTCACCACAAAACTCCCAACAACGCCACATGCGATACTGGCCAGGAGTGCTGTGGCAAGGGCGGTCTGTAAGAAGATGGATTCGGGAAGCGCGGTCAAGAAACCCATCAATGATCCCCGTGATCGCAGTCTTCAGGATGATTGTGATCGTGATCGACCGCCCGAACATGGCCACCATACATGTCATCGAGCATCTCGGGGGTCAGGTCTTTGGCATGATGAACACGCACAGTCCGATTGACGCAAATCACATTCTGTGTGCGCTCCGAAACAAAACCGAGATCGTGCGAAACGGTAACAATCGCCATGCGCTGATTCAAATCGTTGAGCATCCGGTTAAAGTGTCCCTCGGCATGCATATCCAATCCCGCTGTCGGTTCGTCCAAGAGGAGCATTTCCGGATCGGAGGCGAGGGCGCGTGCGATGAGCACTCTTTGTTTCTGACCCCCTGAAAGGTTGGCGAAGGGTTCGCGTTCGAGGTTGTTAAGGAAAACCGATTCGAGTGCGTCTTTGGCAATCTTGATATCGGAAGATGTGGTTCTCGCGAAGAGACCCGACTTCCCAAGTCTTCCCATCAGGACCACATCGAGGACAGCGATCGGGAACCGTGGATCAAATCGAGCGTACTGAGGGACATAACCGATACGTTTCCGCGCTTCTTCGGGCTCTCCTCCAAATACGAGAACGCTTCCGGATTGTGGCTCGATCAACCCGAGGAAAAGTTTCAGGAGCGTTGTCTTCCCTCCCCCGTTGGGGCCGATGATACAGGCGAACTCCCTTTCCTCCACCTCGAGGTCCACCCCCTCTAACACCGGTGACCGATCGTAGGAAAATGAAACACCCTTCATCTGAATAGCAGGCGCCGTCATGGTGACCACTTAACCCGATTCATTCTTCGTTTCGAAAGAGAGAGCGATCTGTTCAGCAATGCTTTCGAGATTCATTAAATAGTCACTCTCGAGAGGGTCGATCTTGATCACTCGACCTCCGATTTCTTGAGCGAGAGTATCGACGGTCGAAGAGGAAAACTGTGGCTGGACGAAGAGCGAGATCACTCCATCTTTCTTGGCCTTTTCGATCAGTTCAACAAATGCCTTCGAATTGGGCTCCTTCCCGGCGGATTCGACGGGAACTTGAACCAATCCAAAACGGTCACAAAAGTAACCGTATGCGGGATGGAAGACATAAATCGATTTCCCTTCGAAAGGTTGGAGTCTTGCGGCGATCGAACGGTCGAGTTTCTCAAGATCCTCTTTCAGCGTTGCGTAGTTCTCCTCAAAAGTCGTACTCCACTCCGGGTAGGTCTCCTGGAGTGTATCTTTCATGGTTTCCGCCATCTGTAACATCAAGATCGGATCGAGCCAAACATGAGGATCGAGTATCCCATGGTCATGCGAATGCTCATGGCCATGATCTTCCGCCTCACCATGCGAATGTTCTTCAATCTCTCTCTTCTCGATACCCTCGGTCGTGTCCACAACCAATAGATGCGGGAGGTTATTGCGAACTCTCTCGAGGAACGACCTCTCGAAAGGGACATCCACCGAATAGTAGATCTTGGCATTCGAAAGTCGGGTCGTTTGAGAGGGAGTCGGTTCGTAAGTTTCCGGAGCCCTGCCGGGAGGAACCATCACTTCGATTTCCAACAAATCTCCGGCTAGACGCTCGACCAGGAAAGCCTGGGGAGAAATGGTGACAACAACAACCCGACTGTTCATTGCAGGTTCGGTACTCTGACAACCGAGTAGGCCCATCAATAAGAGAATCGATGAACCGATCACAAACCGTCGTAAAATAATCCGTGGCATCTTTCTTCCATGTACGACTGAAACAAGAGTAAAAATATCAAACTCTCTTAATGAGAACGTATTATCATTTTATCGGGCGCGAGTCAAGATTTCCTCCTTAATCGCTTAACACTATCGCTCTCTCATTAGGCTGCTTTCTTGTCTTTTTAAACTTCACCCCTTCTCGACTTCGGGTTGACATCATTTGATTTTTTTTGGGCTACATTTAAAAACATCGGGATCGCCCGGTGTCAGTTGCAATCGAAAGTCCGAAGGAGGAAATCATCATGATCATGGCAGATGTTCTAAAAATCCTATTGTTGATAATCGGTGGATTGGTCATCGTGAATTGTTATTGGCTGATCGCGGAAAGTTTGTTTCCGAAGTTTGTGGAGCGTTCACGGAAGGGGTATGAGGACAAACCGGTCAAGAACACATTGAAGGGTCTTCTCGTGGCTGGCCCGTTGGTGGCGATCGGGTTGTCAATCATCGATAACTTTTCCGGCAACCCGGTCATCGGTTTGTTCGGTTGGTTATCCATCCTCGGCCCGGGTTTGATCGGACTCATGGGATCTGCAGGTTTGGCCCAACGAATCGGCAGCGGTCTACCTTCGCCCAGCGATGTCGGCCAACCCTGGTTGCGTGTTCTCCGGGGTGGGGTGGTCCTTTCGCTCTGTTGCTTGCTCCCCTTTTTGGGATGGTTTGTCATCCTTCCTGTGGTTCTCATCAGTGGATTCGGAAATGGTCTGTCGGCCATCAGAAACCGCAAAGGAATGGCCACTCCCTTAGGGGCGGATGTGAACGCGGCGGCCGCCTGATCGAAACCACATACGGCCGAAGAGTGGTTGAAAATCTGTATCCCCGGGACGGGTTCTCGGGATACGAATCGAAACAGAATTGATTCAGGGAGGTGACCCAAATGCATCGCCAAACTGTCGAACAAAGAGCGCGACGCGAGTTTCTGAAAGTCGGGGGAGTAACCGCGTTGGCGGCGACACTTTTCGGATGTGACAAAGCATCTGAAGTCCTCTTCCCTTCCGGCCCAGACCTACTGGAGGGAGTCACTGGGCCCATCCTCCCCAGCGATGCGCGGATCGATTTGATTTCTCACGGATTGAACCGCCTCACTTTTGGTCAGGCGCCGGGAGAATACAGTCGAATCCGGGGGAATTGTGAAACCGAGGAGGAGGCCTTCGTCAATCTGATCGAGGAACAACTTCATCCCGACAAGGTCGACGATGTGGAGTGCGATTGGATTGTGCGTCGATTTGAAACGCTTCGGCTCCCTATTGGTGAACTCTTTGAGTATCAGGAAGACCTCCTTCTCGAAGAAGTTTCCAGGGCCACCATCTTGCGCGCTGTATACAGCAACAAGCAACTCTTTGAAGTCATGGTCAATTTTTGGTCGGACCATTTCAACATCGATTCCTCCAAAGGGGATTGCAAATGGCTCAAAGTCGCCGATGACCGAGAAGTCATCCGCAAGCATGCCCTTGGAAGTTTTCCGGACATGCTGCGAGCCTCGGCGCTTTCGCCCGCGATGCTGTGGTACCTCGACGGACGAGTGAACCGTAAGCGGAACGATGAAGAGCGCCCCAACGAGAACTACGCTCGGGAGCTCCTTGAGTTGCACACGCTGGGCGTTCATGGGGGATACACACAAAAGGATGTCATGGAAACCGCGCGTTGCCTGACAGGGTGGACAGTCAGAGACAACGATTGGTTCAAGAAAGGTGCGGTCGAGTTCAAGCCGCACCGTCATGACGATGGTGAGAAAATTGTCTTGGGAGAACGAGTCCCGGCAGGGCTCGGAGAAAAGGACCTGGATCGTGTTCTGGAGATTGTCGCCCTCCATCCCTCAACAGCGAAATTCATTGCACTCAAACTTTGCCGAAGGTTCATTTCCGATGAACCCTCCGATTCGACCATCGAAACAACAAAACGCGCATTCCTGAACAGCCAAGGGAATATCACCGCAACTCTTCGAGTCCTCTTCCACACCGAGGAGTTTAGAAACTCCCGGGGTCAGAAACTGAAACGGCCTTTCCGATATCTCGTCTCCGCGCTTCGAGCGACAGGAGCCCAAACAATGGCCGAACAACCCTTATGGGAGTATTTGGTGAGGATGG
>JAJDBZ010000414.1 GCA_029261095.1 Candidatus Omnitrophota bacterium
AAAAGGAACTGACCAATTCCAGCCATTTGCTATAGTATTCTCTAATTCCTACATCGGTGTGACTTGAAAGGACCGACAAATGTGACCCATCGAGCCTCCTCGATTTGTTCACCTCCAAAAACCAGCTCGGAATCTCGATTCGGGCTGATCTCGAGGATTGGGTAGAAGTGGTTCTCGCGTTGCACGAATAAGGTGGGACGAAACAACAAATCGTTTGAATTGAGAACCGGTTTGGTTCCAAAAGCTTTCAAGGGAATGCAGGGAGGTCTTTGAGATGAGGTTCAATTTCCCAACTTTGGTCTTCAGTTGTCTCACGTTATTCTTGTTTGGAGTGGCACCATCATTTGCCGCGTCAGATTCCATCGTAATCCAAGGCAACCTAGGAGACATGAATGGAGACCCTCTGACGGGAACTCGTTCCTACCGAATCCAGTTCTTTGATAACGATACGGGCGGAAACCCGCTGGGATCCAACATTAGCGGCCAGACGGAGGTGAGTCCGACCGGCCGTTTCTCCATCGAACTGATTCCCCCGCCGGAGGTATTTGCCGCAACGGATGTTTACTACCAAATGGGGGTCGACAGCGCGGAACCGCCGGATGGTTCAGTAGACCCTGACGACGCGTTCCCCAACCGAGTGAAGGTGAATAGTACCCTCTTTGCCCAGATGGTGGTTCGTCAAGGTCCGGGTAGCAACCTCGATGCCGATATGCTCGATGGCGTCGATTCATCCGGCTTCGCGAGCTCCTCGCACACCCACAACCTTCAGGATTTGAGTGGTGCAGTCACTGACGGTCAGGTTCCAGACAGTATCACGGTGGATCGCGCGGTTTCGGCCACTAGGGCTATGGGCTTAACCGGCTCTCTAACCAACCCCGGTGACCAGGTCTCTCTCGCTGACAATGTCATCCTTCAGGTGGGCTCGGACGGTGAGATCGAGTTTCTTGTGAACGGAAAACCCATGCGACTCGTAGGACAAAAATGGTTTGATCCAACGGGTCTCGCGGACAACATCAGTCCCGATGGCCAGGATGGATCCGACGTCAAAGTGGCTTTGAACAACAAAGGTGAAGGCTTGATCGCGTGGAGACAAACTGCCCCTGCGGACAGCCAGCTTTTCAGGAGTCAACTTCGCAATGGCACATGGATCGATCCGAGTAACCTAGCAGATAACATCAGCCCCGATGGAACGGACGCAGAGAAACCTGAGGTTGCGAATGGTGATAATGGGGATGCCATCATCGTTTGGGAGCAGGAAGACAACAACATGGATCTTCAAGTCTTTCGCAGTGAGTATCGAAATGGGACCTGGTCCGACCCAGCTAATCTGGACGATAACATCAGCCCCGATGGGCAGGCCGCGGAAGCTCCGCAAGTTGCCATGAATAACATGGGAGAAGCCATTATTGTTTGGAGTCAATCCGATGGAACGACATCGCAAATTTTCAGAAGTGAATATCGAAATGACTCTTGGACAGATCCGGTGGATCTCATGGATAACATAAGTCCAGCCGGCCAAAACGCGTTCGCGCCCCGGGTCGCGATGAACGAGGATGGCGAAGCGGTCATTGCTTGGCATCAATTCGATGGAACCAACATCCAGATTTTTCGCAGCGAATACCGTGCGGGATCCTGGACCGATCCTTCGGGGCTAAACGACAGCATTAGCCCGGGTGGACAAGATGCCATCATCCCCATCGTCGCTATGGATAACAACGGTGACGCCATCATTGGGTGGAGGCAATCCGACGGGGCGAACACTCAGGTCTTTCGCAGCGAACATCGAAACGGTTCCTGGACCGACCCGAGCGATTTGATGGACAACAACAGCCCCGATGGGGAAACCGTGGTGAACATGCGAGTCGCGATGGGTGACAACGGGGAAGCGGTCATCGTTTGGAGTCAATTCGATGGGGCGATCAACCGGATTTTTCGTAGCGAGTATCGCAACAACGCCTGGACCGACCCCGCCGATCTGAACGACCACATCAGCCCGGATGGAAGCGGAGCATCAATACCCGATGTCGCCATGAACAATCGCGGTGAATCGATCATCGTCTGGCAACAAACCGTTCTATTAAACGACCAGATATTTCGATCCGAGTACCGCGACGGTGCCTGGATCGATCTATCGGAACTCAATGAGCACATCAGTCCCGGTGGCCAAGGATCTTTTAATGCCGATGTCGCGATCGGCGACGACGGCAGCGCTGTAATCGTCTGGACCCAGAACGATGGGATGAACGACCAGCAGTTTCGGAGCGAGTATCGGTTCGGGTCATAGATCAAACATGCGTGAGCGAGATACGGATGTCTTGGAATAGGGAGGAAGAATAATGAAAGACTTTATGAGAATTCAAAACATGTGTGTTCTTATCGCCATGAGCTGCTACCTGGGCTTTGTGGGGTCTGTCGAGGCAGTTCCAGATAAAATCAATGTCCAAGGTGTTCTCGCCAACAACAATGGCGATCCACTTACTGGCAATCGCGCCTATCAGCTGAGATTCTATGATAGCGAAATCGGAGGTGCTTCCCTCGGTACCGCCGTTGGCGGGGTTGTCGAAGTCAGTCAGGCCGGCCGATTCTCAATAGATTTGATTCCTCCAATCACAATCTTCGGTTCGGTGGAGGTCTATTATGAACTTGGGATTGATAGTTCAGAACCGATGGATCAATCGGTGGATCCGAACGACTTTTTCTCGGGGCGCGTCCAACTCCACAGTGTTCCCTTCGCCCTGCGCGCTCGAGACACCGAGCAATTGGGTGGTCTTCCCGCGTCAACCTATGTCCAGTCTGGGTCGGTGTCGAACGATGCCTGGTCTCTCACTGGGAACAGCTCTGTTGGATCGAGTTTTCTAGGCACAAACGGGAACGAGACCCTCGAGATGCGTGTGAATAACATGACCGCATTAAGGCTCATCCCCAATGCCAGCCCTCCAAGTATTGTTGGAGGAGCCGCGATCAACTCAGTGACCAATGGGGCCATGGGTGCGGTCATATCCGGCGGGGGGGGAACGGCAGCTCTCAAGTCGGCAAAGGGAGCATTCATCATCTCCGGTCCCAACAGGATAAGTGGGGACTTTGGAACCATTTCGGGAGGAGTGGATAATACGGTTTCCGATGTGGTTGGAACAGTCGGGGGTGGGATATCAAACACGGCCGGTGATACAGCAGCTACCATTGGAGGTGGAGAATCGAACACCGCGTCCGGGAATCACGCCACTATCGCCGGAGGAGACGACAATCGCGCTCTCGCCAATCGTTCGACGATCGGAGGTGGTCAAGACAATCTGGCCCAGAATACTGGGTCGACTGTATCAGGCGGACAGTCGAATGAGGCAATCGAAGAATTTACCACCATCGGAGGCGGTCAAAGCAACACATCGAGCGGACTGAGTTCGACAGTATCCGGGGGTTTTGGAAATGCCGCTTCCGGCGCCTCATCAGCCATCGGTGGTGGAAGTTTGAACGCCGCACCGGGGTTCGGCGGGACCGTGCCCGGCGGTCTTGCCAATGCTGCGACAGGTGAATTCAGTTTCGCGGCCGGACTACAGGCCAAAGCGCTTCACAACGGATCTTTTGTCTGGGCCGACTCCCAAGGTATTGATTTTCCCTCAACTGCGACAGACCAGTTCTTAGTTCGAGCGCAAGGGGGAATGGGTATCGGTTGGGCGACTCCCACGGAGCAGTTGGATGTGGGTGGTGCGGCCCGCTTTCGGAAGAGTGACCAGGCTCATCTGCTCATCTCGGGACAATCCGACGATCTCGATCTCGAGCAGGTCACCTCGGATGACCCGGATGCAGTGGCGAGGATACGTATGAACCGGACAGTCGATGTCGGAGACGAGGATGAGCCGTATGGAAACATGCAGTTTTTCACTCGAAACAAGGGATCCTCGACCGCCACCGAACGTATGAGAATACTGCGAAATGGTCGCGTCGGAATCGGAACCGATTCTCCAGCGTCTCTCTTCGATGTGGACGGAACAGCGACCATTCAGTCACTGGATGTCACTAGTGGCGCCGATGTCGAGGGCACACTGACTGCCGAGTCGGTCACGGTTTCGCATCCTTCCGCCGACACGACTTTACGGGTAGATAGCAATGATGGTGGCCTGGATGAGGATGCGGTGGTTCTCTTTCAGGTCTCCGATAATTCTCCTGCAACCACTTTTGTGATGGGGATTGATGATAGCGATGGGAACAAGTTCAAGATCGGAAAGAGTAGCATCAGCGGAACCAATTTTTTCACAGTGGATGGGAATGACAGCATCGCCATGGGTGGAAACCCCGAATTGAACTTCAAGTTGAAAGTCTATGGGGCAGCGACCAAGACTGCTGGCGGCGACACTTGGAATACAACATCGGATCGCAGGGTCAAGACTGACATTCATGGAATCGAAAATGCGGTTGAAACCATCAACAAGCTCCGGCCCGTCGAGTATCGCTATAATGAGGATTACCTGAAGGAGCATCCCGAGATCGAAGATCGGTATTATCATTATTTCATCGCCCAGGAATACGCCGAAGTATTTCCCAAAGGCGTTGTGATGGGAAAAGATGGACTTCTTTCGATGAACTCGACCAGCGCGAATGTTTACACAATCAAGGCCGTTCAGGAACTTTCCGACGAAAACCAGAAGTTACGCGCTGAATTAGAAGAGATCAGACAGGAAATCAACTCCTTGAAGGACGCAATGACAAATTGAGGTTTGCCGGCGTTTCTCTTTCAAGATTCTTGGTTTGGGTTAAACTTAAGGTGTCAAAATCTTTCTGATGAACGTTTGTGCCATGAACCAAGAAAAGCCCATTATACTCTTCGACGGTGTTTGCAATTTCTGCAACGCTTCGGTCGACTTTGTGGTCGCTCGAGACCCCAAGGGGTACTTTCGTTTGGGCGCCCTCCAATCGGATGAAGCGAAGCCGTATCTGGAAGAGTATGGAATCGACGCAGGAGATCTCTCGAGCATGGTGCTCATCGAGAATGGGAGAATATTTCGTCAGTCTTCCGCCGCCCTGAGAATAGCCAAACACCTGAGTGGATTGTGGCCGTTGCTGTATCTCTTCATCATCGTTCCGCCATTCATTCGGAATGTGGTCTACAATCTAATTGCGAACCATCGGTACCAATGGTTTGGTAAATCCGACACATGCCGTGTCCCCACCGATGATCTCCGGGAGCGGTTTCTGAATTGAACCTCCTCCCCAATCTGACACCCAAACAAGCCGTCCAGTTTCAGAAAACCTTGGTCGAAAAAATTCGATTCGCACCACTTCCCTCCCCCGATAAAGGGATGCTTGTAGCGGGCGCGGACTGCTCCTACGAGAAACGGGCAACGACCGGCTACGCCGCTATCGTGGTCTGCCGGTGGCCGGACTTGGAGGTTGTGGAAATTGGAAGAGGAGTCGCCGAGGTAGAGTTTCCCTATGTCCCGGGATTGCTCTCTTTTCGTGAAATGCCATTGCTTCAACATGCATGGGCGAACCTAAAGATCAAACCTGCATTTGTGGTGGTCGATGGCCAGGGTATTGCTCACCCGCGAAAAATGGGAATCGCGACACACGCTGGCCTGTTGTGGAAGACCCCAACGGTAGGAAGCGCCAAATCACTCTTGGTGGGGGAACACCGAACTCTGGGTGAAAAGCGAGGATCGAAGGCGACACTGAAACATCGGGGAGAAAAGATCGGTGTTGCCCTACGCACCCGTGAGAATGTCAAACCGGTTTATGTCTCACCCGGTCATCTCTGCGATTTCGATTCTGCAGTCAAATGGATACACCGTCTATCCCCGAGGTATCGTATCCCTGAGGTCATTCGAATGGCTCACCGGGAGGTCAATCGAATGCGAATTGAAGCCAACCCCGGTTCATGAATCGGTTCTGTCCTTGTGGGAGATGAAATTAACTCGAACCGCCTCGCCCTC
>JAJDBZ010000415.1 GCA_029261095.1 Candidatus Omnitrophota bacterium
CAACTGCTGAACTTCGACGACATTCCGAAAATCGCTGTCATCATCATCCAGAAAACCGCTCCTGGACCCCCCTGTTGAATCGCTATGGCCACACCCGCGATGTTTCCCAGGCCCACTGTGGCCGACAGTGCACTCGTCAATGCCCGAAAATGGGAAATCTCTCCCTCATCTTTTTCGTCGTCAAATTTCCCCCGAATGACATCGATCGCATGTTTGAATCCCCTGATATTGATGAACCGATACCAGAATGTGAAAAAGACCGCTCCAACGACAAGGGTCACCACAATCAATGGGACCTTGACGAGTTCGGTCTGCACTTTACCGGTGGTTGAATCTCTCAAAGCATTCCCATCAGCGTCAAAGACTGTTTTCTGAAAAATCTCTCCCGTCACGTTGTACATGAGGACAGCACCCATCACACCATTTACCCGGTTGAGGATCTTGTCGAGAAAGGCTGAAACCGCAGACGTCTCCTCAACTTCCGTCTCGACAACTGCCTCCACAGGGGGCGTTCCCTCCTCTTGGGAATAGATAGAATCCGGTAATGATAGAAAACCAATAATTAGAATGAAAAGAAGGGCTGTAAAATTGATACCTTTGAACCGGTGATAGGAAGGTTCTCCGAAGAAGGTGCGGTCATTGCGGCTGATAACCATGCGGCGGACTCCAATTCATTTTTTATCGATATGAGTTCCTGAGTACTAAAACGGGGCAATGCGAGTTTCGGACAATTCTCTCGGCGGTCGAACCGATCAATACATGGGAAGCGCCTGTTCGACCGTGAGAGGGGACGACAATTAGATCAGCGCGGATTTCTTCGGCATACCGTGCAACTTGTCTGGCGGGATCGCCAAATCGGATGTCCATGGTGATTCCATGAAATTCCTGCCCACTCAATCGATCTTTTAAAGCCTGGATCGCGTGCTCCCGACGGCTCTCGTCATCGATGGTCCCCCAAATGACACCCGGCTCCATAGGGGACAGACGTGGCAGGACGTGGACCGCATGAATAGATTCGGGTGAGTCGACAAACTCAAGAGCTTGTTCGAGTGCCGCAAACGAAAAATCGGAAAAATCGAGAGGAACCACAATACACTTCTTAGGAAGCCATCTGGTAGTCATATCCGCACACACCTCCACGAGTGGACCGAAGATCGATGTGCCCAATCGATCCTTCAGTGTATGGTAGGAAATGTTAGCAACTCTGACAAGCGAGGAATCCGGATCCCAAACCCTCTCTTTGGCCGCCCACCCGCTAGATGGAAAAATCCATGAAGACTTGTTGAGATGTCAGTTCATCCACCACCTTCCGGACTGCTGCATCGGTTTCCGGATCCGTTTCGATCTGTACATCGATGGCCGAACTCCCGAGCGCTGGATCCCCGAGACTGACTATGAACACCTCATTGGGTTCGTTCAGTTTCCTGAGTTTGTTGAGATCGAACTCATCGATATCCGTGAGTGTGGTGATGAACAACAGACCCGCATCGGTCATGATTCGAGCCAGCTCCCCAAGTATTTCAATCTGCCGGTCCCTTTGGATCGTTCCAATAGTCCCATGTTGATCGAGGTCTCCGAACTGGTTGGTGATTCCGAAGTAATAGGTGTTGAACCCTTGATCGAACAGGTGTTTCTCCACCTTCTTCGCAAGATTTCTTCTTCCTGACCCCGGTTCGCCCGCAACAATGATGAATTTACCTTTGTGGTTGAATCTCTGTTCACGGTCGGCGGGACTCACTTCGCCGGCTTCCCAGGAAAACTCGCGTTGTTTGATCTGGCGATCAAAAATCGAATCGGTTTCCGTGACCCGCTCCAGGATCACGCCAGCGCCCGCGATTTCGAAATCGTCCACAATCACAAACCGACCCGTCGGCTCAATGTCGTTACGTCTGTCGAATGCAATCGGTCGATGAGTCTCCAAGAGGATTTCACCCACATCGTGACGGTCCAATAGTTGCTTGTTGTGGTTGGATTCGAGTTCGGAGGCATCGAGAACGCTCTCGACGGCGGCAAGTTCTGTCGCGACCTTGGTCGCACCGATTTTAAGCTTGTATTGCTTGCCCGCGATCATCGGTGCGCGCCCCATCCAAAACACATTGGCCCGGAAACGCCGTCCGACATTTGGTTTGAGTTCGTCCGCCCGACACATCAATTCGCCAGGCTTGATATAGATTTCGGTGCTCATCGTTATCCCGACAGCCTCATCCGCGTGGACTTCGGTCGTCTCCGGAGCGTTGAATCGTTCCACCGAATCGATGATGGTCTCTTTTCCGGAGGGATAAAAAATGACGTGATCACCCACTTTGGCTGTTCCCGTTTCAACTGTTCCGGAGACGATTCGCCGGTCATCACCCTGAGCAGTAAACTTATAGATATCCTGAACAGGAAGGCGGAAGGGTTGGTCCAGGTTCCCCTCTGGACGGGTAAAAGAATCGACTTGTCCCAACACCGTCAGCCCCTCATACCAGGGCATTCTTAGTGAGGAGGAAGCGATATTGTCTCCTTCGCGAGCGGCTACTGGGACAAATGCTGTCGGGTGGACACCCAAGTGCCCGAGGAATTCGCTGTACTCCTTGACGATCTTCTCGAAAACCGTCTGTTCGTATTTGACAAGATCCATCTTATTGACCAGAACAGCGATTTGCTTGAGACCCAGCATCGAGATCATGTACCCGTGACGCTTGCTGTTTTCCTGGATTCCTTCTTCAGCATCGATGACGAGGAGTGCTGCCTCGGCGCGAGCCGCCCCCGTTATCATGTTCTTAAGAAATTCGATATGCCCAGGCGCGTCATTGATGATGTAGTGGCGTTTTTCGGTCTTGAAGAAGCACCGAGCCGTGTCGATTGTAATTCCCTGAGACTGTTCGTTCTTGAGTGCATCCAACAAGAAGGCATACTCAAACGGCCGTGAGTTTCTCTCACACATCGCTTTGACTTGATCAAGTTTTCCCTCTGGAAGACTTCCGGTATCCGCCAGCAATCGACCAATCACTGTGGACTTACCGTGATCCACATGGCCCACGATCACCAGGTTCATTCTCTCTTCCGATTTTCGGGTAGCCATTTCAGTCATTTTTGGTTTTGATTCCTTTTCTCTTTTTCATCTTGGACTTCTTCCGTTCATGCCGTGTTCTCCACGGTATTCAAAGATTTAAGCGGGAGAACGTGGGGATAGAATTTACATATACCCATCGCGTCTCAGGGTCTCCAAACTGTTTCCATCGGCGGCATCCTGTGCGCGGCCGGAGCGCTCCGCGACATTTGAGAATTTTCCGGAACGGAGTTCCTCGACAATTTCGTCCACATTCTTTGCGGTCGACTGGACACCCAGAGTACAGGGCAAACAACCCAACGAGCGATACCGAGTTCCTTCTCCCTGATCGAAGTAGAGGTCGATGATAGGCACCTGTTCCCGCTGGATGTACTCCCAAAGATTGAGTTCGGTCCAGTCGAGCAAGGGATGTATTCGGACATGGGTCCCCGGTGCAAAGTCTGTCTTGTAATAAGACCACAGTTCCGGGGGTTGATCGTCCACGTCCCAATCGCTCTGTTTGTCTCGCGGTGAGAAGTAACGCTCCTTGGAACGGCTTCCCTCCTCATCGGCTCGTGCGCCAACAATGACTCCGGTATAGGGTTCCTTATTGGAATCCTCTTCGTATTCACCGGTTTCGTGATTCATTCTCCATCGAGTCCATTCCCCCGATAATGTGTGTTTAAGCGCTTCGCTCTTGAGCGCTTTGCAACACGCTATCCGATCGATCGCACCGTCAGGGAAGGTCATCTTATTCTTTAACGCCTCCGTGTTTTGTCCATAAACCATATTCAGTTTCCATTCACGAGCCATCCGGTCACGGTAATCGATCATCGCGGGAATTTTGTAATTCGTATCGATGTGAACCAATGGAAAGGGGGCATGCCCGAAAAATGCTTTTCTGGCTAACCAGAGCATGACTGTCGAGTCTTTTCCGATCGACCAAAGCATGCAGAGGTTCTTGAACTCACGATAAGCTTCGCGGAGGATATGAATACTCTTGGCTTCTAAATAATCAAGCTGATCCATTTGCTTCCAACTTCCCGGTTTTTGAACCATTAAGATTGAAACTGGTTGACCAATCGACGGAAGGAAGGTATATTCCTTATAAAGCCGATCAGGTTTATGATGAATATACCAGATCAGGACGAGGATTCAAGTCCCATGAAACTGACAGTTCGGACCTATTACGCGGTATTGGCGCTTGCTTCGCTGTCTGACGATCCACTCGTCGAAGACCGCTGGAGACGGATCGAGGAGATTGCTAAAGCGCGTGGGATCAGTGAATCTTTCCTCCTTCAGGTCTTTCAAGATCTAAAGAAATCGGGATTGGTCCATTCCAAGAGAGGGGCGAATGGGGGGTATGCACTCAGTCGATCGCCCGAAAGCATCGACCTCGCCGAAATCATCGAAGGTGTAGAGGGTCCGATCCTCCCCTCGCCATCCGAAGAACGCGGGGGAAACGGCAATCGTCATCCCGCTTCATGGCGGGGATTGGATCGTATTTGGGAGGATATTCGAAGTGAGGTCCGCGAGGTGACACGAGGGCATACCCTCGATGTCATCGCCAAAAGACTGAACGCCGAGGATTCCGAGATGTATTATATCTAATTGATGTTCTTTGAATGGTCTACCGGAGTTCTCTTGAAACTCTTAGTGGTTCCAATCCATTTCACTATCGAGAGTCTCTTGAAAAAATCCGATTTTCGGGTGGGTGACTCATCGACTTGAGGCGGCATGTAAAAGGAGATTGTGGTTCATGAGCGTTTTGAAAGGTTTTACTGTTTGGTTTACAGGCCTGTCTGGTTCCGGGAAATCGACCATTACCCTGGAGTTGGACAAACAACTCCGTGCCAGGGGGATTCCGAATGTGGAGATCATGGATGGGGATGAGGTTCGCGAGCATCTGAGTAAGGGTCTGACCTTCAGCAAAGAGGACCGCGATATCAACATTCGCAGGATCGCATTTGTCTGCCATCTCCTCACCCGGAATGGGATCCCAAACATCGCAGCCGCTATCTCTCCCTACCGAAGCACACGCGAGTATGCGCGGGACATGATTGGAAACTTTATCGAAGTCCATGTCGCTGCCCCGCTTGAGGTATGCGAGGGCCGGGATGTGAAGGGGCTTTACGAGAAAGCACGCCAAGGAGAGATCGAGAATTTTACCGGAGTCTCAGACCCTTATGAGGCGCCTCTCAACCCGGAGGTTGTGTGCCACACTCATGAAGAAACTGTTGAACAGAGCGCCGGGAAAATTGTCGCGTTCCTGGAGCGCAAAGGGTATTTAGAACCTGTTTTGTAACAGAGGTTCCATTTCCAACCCATAATCTAATGGAAAATGCGGTCCCAGAATTATTGCCAGACGGAGATTCCTATGCGATTCTTTTCCCTTCTCACCCCATTGCTGCTGCTCCTCAGTCAAGTTGTTTACAGTCACGATTCTCGACCCTACCTCATCGATACCACTCAAACCCCACGTTCCATCTCCTTTGAGAATCCGACCGGTGGCAAAGGCCAGGGAGGTCAAGCGGCAAGTAATCTCGGGGTTGGAAGAAAAGGATCGCCCGCCAAAACGCTCGAGCCTGGAGAGGTCGTCACTCTCTGCGACATCCAAGGCCAAGGAATCATCCGCCACATCTGGATCACCACTCAGGATGAACCCGAAAACCTCAGAGGACTCGTCATACGGGCTTATTGGGATGGTCAAGAACACCCCTCCATCGATTGCCCCCTTGGCGATTTCATGGGTTTTGCCCACGGTAAGGTGACCTCCTACTCGTCCGCGGTCCATTCGATTGGTCCCAAAGGGGCGATGAATTGTTGGCTCCCCATGCCTTTTCGGAAATCAGCGCGTCTAACCCTTGCCAATGATAGAGAGTCGAGTAGTCGGATCTATTACCAAGTCGATTATACCCTCGAAAAAGATCTACCCGATAACGCTGCCTCTCTGCATACTCTCTTTCGGAGAGAGAACCCGACCACACTCAAACAGGATTTTGAGATTCTTCCGAAGAGGACCGGAACAGGACGATATATCGGTTGTGTGCTTGGAGTTCGGTATCTGGAAAAGAGTTGGTGGGGCGAAGGCGAAGTCAAGATGTATCTCGATGGAGACAACGAATTCCCCACAATATGCGGGACAGGTTCTGAGGACTACGTTGGCTTATCTTGGGGTATTCAAGAGGCTCCCCAATTCTATCAAGGGTGCAACCTGAACGGGGATGGTTATGTTTCAATGTACCGCTGGCACCTGCTCGATCCGATTGTGTGGAAGCAAGATGCCCGAATCACTATCCAGCAACTCAGTTGGGCGCCTTATGGATACGAGGAACGCCAAGACGATTGGAGTGTCGCGACCTTCTGGTACGAACCGATCCCAAGCGCGCCCTTACCTCCCTCCCTCGTGTTTAATGAACGTATCACCGACTTACCACTTAAGAATCCCCTTCAAGAACGGATTGGTAGGATCTCTCCGATCGAGGCCGCACACTTGGTCGAGAATCAATGCGATGAGTGTTTGGTTTCAAACGTGGTTGTCGAGGAAGAACTCGGATTACCC
>JAJDBZ010000416.1 GCA_029261095.1 Candidatus Omnitrophota bacterium
GGTCCCCATACCCGCATGAGCAATGATGGCATCAGCCGCATCAAACTTTTCGAAAAACTCTCCCGAATTCAAGAATTGAGTCCATCGAATGTGAGAGGGACGCCAATCTGTGGGTCCGATTTGCGCGAATACATCCGATCGCCCCGATTCTTTCGCCCATTCATCAACTGTTCGCACCAGCCTGTCAAATGGCATCTGTGCGCCCACCGTAACGAAAATCATAAGACAGAACCCTTGAAATAAGGTCCCTCGGGAGTATTGAGGTGTTCCCATTGGGTCAACCAGAGATCGGCATATCGTCCGATCCTCTGGCCTGAAAGTGATAGGGTCTCGACATTGGCGATGCTATCCAACCAAATCGTCTTGGCGCCAAAGAGCCGACCCATGCGGATGGCCAAATAACCGGGCGCGGCCCCTGTGGACAAGATTACATCGGGTCTTTCCAAGATGAGGATCCATAAAATTTGAATGGAACACCACACCAATCTCAGTTTCTCCCACCGTGTAGCATCCGTGATCACCCGAAATGGAGACCCCTCAACATCGGACCGATAACCCTCATTTACGGTAACAAATAGGGTATCGGACCCCTCGAGTGCGGGCCGAAGACGAAGCAATTGAACCCAATGCCCCCCCCCAGAGGATATTGCCATTACTTTTTTTTTATGGTCGCTCATATTTTGTCAAACACCCGTAACAAGGATACCACTTGGCGATATTGGAGGCAAGCCTTTCATTCTCAAGGATTTACTAGGTTTGCCTCTCTAGAAGACTCAAATGGCCCTGATCCGAAGTATCTCCATACCCCATTTAACCGTACGGAACGATGATTCGGGATGGCTCGCCAGTAATTGTGTCATTTTCCGCTCCCCAATCAATCATCCTTTCAGTCTAAGTCCTGTCCAAAACCTCCTCCTCCGGGTGTTTCAATTCTGAGCTGATCCCCCTCAGCCGCTTGAAACGAACAAAGGGGTCCAAGAACTTTTATTTGGCCATTTTTTAAGACCCAAGTATTCTTTCCGGTTTGACCGCCCTTACCGCCGAAGAGTCCAAAGGGAGATACGGTGCGACGTTGGCTAAGAATTGAGACATCCAACGCCTTGAGAAACCTGTATTGGCGGATGAGTCCATCACCACCTTGATATTGACCTCCTCCTCCCGAACCTCGGCGAATTGTAAACTGGTCAAGTCGGACCGGGTGACGAGTTTCCAGGATTTCTGGGTCGGTCACCCGAGTGTTGGTCATGTGTGTGTGGACTGCAGAAGCGCCCGAGTAACCTTCACACGCGCCGACTCCACCCGCAAGGGTTTCATAGTATCCGAAATTTTCGTCGCCAAAGGTGATGTTATTCATCGTCCCCTGACTCGCTGCAGCAATTCCCATTGCACCCAGGAGGACATCGACTACTCTCTGAGAGGTTTCAACATTTCCACCCACAACAGCTCGACCAGCGGAAGGATCAAGTAAAGACCTTTCGGGAACGATGATTTCAATCGGATTAAGACATCCTTCATTCAGAGGGATATCCTCGCCAACTAAGCAGCGGAAAACATACAAGACGGCAGAATGTACGACTGCTCGAGGAGCGTTGAGGTTCCCAGGATCTTCATTTCCAGAATCAGTAAAATCAACAATGGCTTGGTCACCATCCACCTGAATCGAAACACGAATAGGGTTCCCATCATCAAGTGAATCTTCGAATGTAAGCGTTCCATCGGGGATTCTTAATAGAGCTTCTCGAACCTGCCGTGACGCATTCTCGCGGACATGCCCCATATACGATTGAACAACATCTTCGCTATATCGCTCGACCATCTCCTCTAGCAGTCGAACCCCTGCTCGATTCGATGCGATCTGCGCTTGGAGGTCGGCGAGGTTGTCGGTGAGATTTCTGGCGGGATGTTCCCCCGAAGAGAAAAGATTGCGAAAGATCTCTTCCTCGAAAACACCCTTTGTCACCAGTCGAACGTTATCCAGAAGGATTCCTTCTTCCTCGATGGATGTTGAAAAGGAGGGAATCGAACCTGGAGTGATGCCACCGACATCCGCGTGATGCGCTCGGCTGGCCACATAGAATGCTGGTTTCGTTCCACTATAGAAAACCGGTGTTACGACGGTGATATCAGGAAGATGCGAACCGCCACGAAATGGATTATTGGAGACATAGACATCTCCCTTTTGCATCCTTGGGTGAGATTCGAGAACGGCGCGCACGGTTTCGCCCATCGCACCGAGGTGAACAGGGATGTGGGGAGCGTTAGCCACCAATCTGCCTTGTTGATCAAATATCGCACAAGAGAAATCGAGACGTTCCTTGATGTTGGTGGAAACCGATGTCCGGCGGAGGACATTCCCCATTTGCTCCGCGACCGACATGAAGAGGTTATTAAAGACTTCTAATGACACTGGGTCGGACTCGGTTGAAAAGGAGGGACGATCCTCATCGGATTGGTTCCATATAATGAATAGATTGCCATTCTCGTCCAGAATCGCATCAAAGCCGGGTTCGAGCCAAATGGTGCCGATCGATTCGAGAATGAGAGTGGGGCCGGCAATGGATTCGCCCGGGATTAAATTCGAACGTTCGATGACTCGAGCATCGTGAAACTCACCTGAGAAATAGACCCGCGAATATTTCACACCTTCCCCAGTTCTTCGATCCTGATCTTTGGATTGCTTAAATATCGTCGGGTCGTCAGTCGTTTTGCCCGTCACCTCGACTCGACACTGTAAGATTTCAATCGGCCTCCCTTCCCTCACATATCCGTAGAGTTGGTGGTGCATTTCAGCAAACGGTTGTTCGTATTCTCCATTCTCCGGTTCAACCAACGTAATCGGCGTCTCTGTTCCGACATATCGCAAATCCAGTTTTCGTTGTACCCCGATCGAGTCGAGGCTGAATCCTTCCGACTCGATTAGGTTGGTCCCTTGAATCACAAGTTCTTCGAACTGTGTGTTCAATGAGGCGAGGTTAGAGCGAGTCAAGGGAACTTGAGAGACCGGTGAGGAGCCTTCCCAGACCGTGTCGGCGACTCCCATCCCATAGGCGGAAAGAACTCCGGCGAAGGGGTGAATGAGGATCTTCTGGATACCGAGCTGTCGCGCGACCGCACATGCGTGTTGTCCTCCAGCTCCTCCGA
>JAJDBZ010000417.1 GCA_029261095.1 Candidatus Omnitrophota bacterium
AGCCGCCAGGAGCTGGAGGAGAAAACTCCCTGTTCCGGGGTCGATGTAGGCATGCGCAGGCGGACTGAGGGCGCCGGTGATTAGGAGTAGGGTGAAGAGGAGGTGGATCTTTTTCATCGTCTCATCACTTAATTGTCGGCCATTGTCGCTTCAATCTTTTCGAAATCCACTTCGTGCCATCGATAAGGTTTCTTGGGGGTGGAAAAGAAACTCCGATTGGGAAGCGGGTCGAGGTCCGCCTCGAAAAACTCCCGGAGGATCGTGCGAAAGGTATTCACCGGGGTGATGGAGGGATAAAGGACCGCTTCCGCGCTGACATCGGGGAGATGGTAGGCATTGAGAATCGAGAGCCGTTCGCGATAGGTTTTCTCACCGGGGTTGTCCCATTTCAGTTCAAGCCCGGGGCCGTGATCGGATTGGAGAATGATGAGGGGGGGCTCTTTCGATTCCGTCAGGATCTCTTCGACCACTTCCAGAATTCGGCCCGAAAGAAATTCGAGTTGGTCCACATATCGTTTCCGGTATTCCTCCCCCTGCTCATGACGTCGCCAGATGTTGTCTTCTTCCATGAACGCCATGCCACCTGACTGGCCGATTGGATCCCCCTGAGCATCGAAGACAAAGGGGGGATGGGGACAGATGAGGTGGGCGAAGACAAACACGGGCTCCTCTGTGTTCTCGCGTTTAGCCATGTCGGGGAGATGATCCAGAGTGAAAAGGATGCGATCGCGGTGGAGATCGAACTGAGATTTCAGTCGAAACTTGGTCAGGAGAATGGGTATCGGAGTCATGTTGAGGAGACCGTTCTGGAAGGCGGTCAACTGAAGTTCCGGACTGTAGTAGATGTCCCCGTTCTTCAGATCGACCACCGAAACACCTGGCGCATAGGCGACTGTTTTATATCCGAGCGGTTTCAGAGATTGAAAGACCCGATTGTTCTTGATCTTGGCGATCAAGGGTCGAAAGTTGTAACTGTCGAGGATGTTGCCGTCGAAATCTTCCACCATCGTATCGAGGTAATCGAGGTTCAATGTGCACGCGGTGGAGAGGGCGGTCATTGGATAGTTGGCGCGACTCTCTTCGGCCACATAGAACCCCATCTCTCTCAACCTATCCAGAAAAGCCGTGTTGTCGTAATTGTAAAACTCTTGAAGGATGTCCCCTCGGCCATACGCATCGAAGACCAGATAATAAATATCCGGACAGATTTCGGGTTTGACCAGTTCGAGGGCCTCCCGACCCTGGTCGGAGATCGATCCTTCATCCCTCCAACCCCAAGCGATCTGGAGTAGGACAATCGCAAACAAAACGAGGACGACCTTCGAAAGGAAGGAGCGAAGGGGATCGACCCAGTTTGGCCTCCGCCAAACGATCACGGAGATCGAGCCCAACACGAAGAGATTTGAGAGAATGAGATAACGTTCGCGGCCGATCTCAAACCCACCAACTGTCCAATCGCGGACCGCGGTGTGAAGAGCCCCGTACGAAAAGAAGAGGAGCAAAAAGATGGAAAGGCAAAGGCTAGCCTTTGCCTTCGATCTCGTCAGTAAGGAGAGTGCGCTCCATAGAATGATTGAAAAGAGAGCCGACCCGCATAGGAGAGGAAACGTCTCCGAGAAAGCGATTTCATCCATGTTCCGTGAGTAGAGGAACAGGATGGGATAGATCGCGAACAATAATGGAGTTGTCCAAGTGGTTTTCAGAAACATGGTTTCCCTTTACACCCTAGATGGACGATAGCACCGCGACCAGGTATTCCCTACCCCAACTTCTTTCGGTTTTCGCAGTGGAAACCGACTCCACGTAGGTGTAGAATCACGATCTTTGCCAACGCATTTATTTGGAGGAACCAACCATGAGTTCGATTTCAAGACGCAATTTTATTGGCGCGAGCACCACCGCTGCGGTGGGAACGGCGCTAACCACTGTGGCGGCTTCGGCCGAAGAGAAAAAAGTCTCCGAGAATGACAAACTGAATATCGCCCTGATTGGCTGCGGCGGAATGGGCGGCGGCGATTTGCGCGACCATCTCGAAACCGGCGAGACCAACTGCCTCGCGGTTTGCGATGTCGACGACAGTCACGCGAACGAGAAGGCCGATCAGGTCGAGGAACATTCCGGGAAGCGCCCCGATATCTACAAGGACTTTCGAAAGGTGCTCGATCGCGATGACATCGACGCGGTCATTGTCGCCACTCCCGACCACTGGCACGCGCTGATCACCATCATGGCCTGCGAAGCGGGCAAGGATGTCTATTGCGAGAAACCGTTGGCCACCACCATCCATGAGGGACGAGTGATGGTCGACGCCGCCGAGAAGCATGGCCGAATCGTGCAGATCGGGACCCAGCAACGGAGCGCGGAACATTACACGGATGCCATCGATTTCGTGAAATCCGGCGAGCTCGGAAAGATCCGTCTCATCAAAGCTTGGGCCTACCTCGATTGGAAGGGCGAACTGCCACCGAAAGAGGACAGCGACCCGCCTGAGGGGGTCGACTACGACATGTGGCTCGGACCCGCTCCAAAGAAACCCTTCAATGAGAATCGTTTCCATTTCAATTTCCGCTGGTATTGGGATTACTCCGGTGGTCTCATGACCGACTGGGGTGCGCACATGATCGACATCGCCGCCTGGGGGTTGGAGGGGATGGTTCCAAAATCGGCTACGTCATTGGGCGGCAAGTTTGGGTACCCCGACGACGCGCAGGAAACGCCAGACACACAGCAGGCCATCGTGGAGTACGATGGCATTTCTTTGGTTTGGGAGCACGCTCTCGGTGTCGGTCGCGGACCTTTCGACCGCGAGCACGGTGTCGCTTTCCATGGCAACAATGGAATCCTGGTGATCGACCGAAGCGGTTGGGAGGTGTGGCCCGAGACGAACAAGACCGATATTCCGAAACGTGTGTACAAGATGGAAGGGGTGCCTCGACAGAGTTCGAAAGGCGACTACCACCTCACCCACTGCCAGAACTTTGTGGACTGTGTAAAGAGCCGCGAGAAACCGAATGCCTCCATCGAGATCGCCCACTGGGGAGTCCTCCCCTGCCACCTCGCCAACATCGCGGTGAGAACCGGCCGGACAATCCAATGGGACAA
>JAJDBZ010000418.1 GCA_029261095.1 Candidatus Omnitrophota bacterium
CCAGTGTCGCCCCAATAAGGACGATAAGTATGAGAGCGACGAAGTGGGTCTTCGGATCTTCCATCGAATCTCCGGAAAGGAAGAGTAGTCCGAGAGCGCCCCAAAACGCGACTGTCCAAATCGAGGTGATCCACCCGACAAGAGGAATCATCTCGGCAGGTGGGCCTTCCGGGGAAAATAGGAGAAGAAATGTCGGGACTCCACCGATCGCGATGGGAATGAGAATCGATAATCCAAAGACCCATGGAGCCCATCCTCCTCTTTTCTTACTTTTTAGAGAATGAGTCTGAGCGATGACCAAGATCGCCAGGGAAAGGAGAACCAAGATCAGTGACACCATCCATGTCGCCCGAGCGGCTTCAAGGATGGGGATATATAAGATCGCAAGCAACGCCGCATTCATGGCCACCCAGCACAAGGTTCCGCCAGTGGAATAAAGACGAGACCGTAATGTCGATTGGATCGATACTACCAACAAGATGAGAGCCGCTACTGTGAATTCCCTGAATGAAATAAGTGGGAACCAGAGAACGGGAAGTGTGGTCAAGACCAACCGTAGTTTAGTCATTCGACACCTCCTTTTCTTCATCTGATGGAGTCATGAAAAGGAAGAGGATAAGCCAGAATAAGGCCCCGACACGTGGGTCTCTGAACGTGGATTCAAAGACCTCGAGGACAAAGTAGGCGATCAGGGCAAGTCCACAGGTAAGCCTGCTTGGGGAGAGAAAGCCATCAAACAATTTTTTAGCGGTGCGCGCAACCAAAGCGAGCCAACCGAGTAATGCGGTCACGCCCCCCCAATAGAGCCACTGGAAGATGAGACCATGCGGATAATGGGCCTTGCGATAGCGGTAGTTTAGATT
Source organism: Candidatus Omnitrophota bacterium (assembly GCA_029261095.1). GTDB lineage: Bacteria > Hinthialibacterota > Hinthialibacteria > OLB16 > OLB16 > JACKFH01. Next base: position 864 of record JAJDBZ010000418.1, read on the forward strand.
TCCCTGAGGGCTGTCAAGAAGTATTCGATCAAAACTGTCTTCCATACCAATGCCGAATAATAGCACTGTTGGATCGTTCCATCCTTCGACCGCTGCGGCCCAGATGGGAATACGCGACCTGCGATATGGATCGAAAACTTCCTGGCCAAATTGCTGAAATCTTGGCAGAAGCGAAAGCATGACTACGAGGAGAGCCACTGTAGCTCCGCCCCTGACTAGCCATTTTGATTTCGGGTGGGTTCGACCCATAGTTCGCGGTAAAACGAAAGGGATCAGAGCGGTCGCACAGATGAGGGCCAGCAGGGCCGAGCGGCTTTTTGATAAGAGGATAAAGAGGCACATCGCGGAAAGGGCGACGATGCTTGCGGCCTTACGCCGGTCGATGCGGTACCCCCTTCCTATAAACGGAGTCGATAAAAGCGGTATGGACAAGATGCAGAATCCAGCTTGAATATTTCTGTGTGGAAACGGACCTTCAAGGTTTGGGTTGTCGAGTTCACTCCAAGGTGTTCTGAGCATCAGGAGAGCGAACCCCAAGACGAATCCCCAAAACCAAGGTGCACGAGAATCGCGATCGTTCAACAGCCATTCCGCCAGAAGGAGCCCCACCAGGAATCGTCCGACAAACCGCAAGAGGTCTTCGAAGGTGTTTGAAGTGGGATGAAGCAAGGCGGCAAATGTAAGGCCCAGGAGCATGAGTCCGACATAAGGGAGAATGGGACGCACTGCATCCCGCAGGTTGGACAGATGGAAATCGCTTCGGATCAGACGAGCTACAAGGAGAATACCGATCAGGTTCTCGATGTTCTCGCCAATCTTTACATCGAAGGTCTCTCCCCAGGAAAGATGAACACGTCCCGCGGCTAGAAAAAAAAGAACACTCAGCTAGACCCAATCCGAAATCATCCTTGTGAAACCCGCCGGTTGAAACGGTCCCTCAATTCGACCAGGAGGGTTCATGGTCTCACTCGGCGGGAGGCGATTCCGGAACTGGAGTCGGACCGGTTATCTCGTCCGTGGGGATGGGGGTTGGGGAAAGCGAAGATTCCTCTGGAATGGGTGTCAACATCCAATCGGCTGGAAGGACCGGGCCCAGCATCATTCTTTCTACACGAATTACTTCGGGAGTCACCTGAACAATGGTCACATTGGCGGGAATGTTGACTCCAACAAGGTATCGCCAGGGGACCTCGAATTCTTCCGCGGATTCTTCCGGGATCTCGAACCCGAGTTTAATCGATTCGGCGGTGATATCCTGAATACTCGCCCTAGCGCCCTGAAGGTATACATCCACCGACTTGGGTGAATACGAGAAACCCGCGAGGGCTTCAGAGGTAGCGTTGAGAACATCCACCTGAACTTGTCGAAACTCTTGGCTTGCGAATTGGGATTCGATCTGGAGATCGAGACGAATTGGATCGTTTGGCTGCCAATTGAGAACTTCGAGTTCACCAAGCGCCAAGTCTTCCAATTTCCACTCATGAGAAAATGTCTTGGAACGAACCGACTGAAGGCGAAGTGGGATTCGATTCCTAATGATTAAATGAGCCTCCAATTCTGGATCGCTGCCGGCCACGGTAAGCGTGGCGGGAGTGATTCTTGTCGCAGAGACAATAAACCCAGGGGCTGGTTTACCAATATCTGGAACGATGGGCCGGATTTCCGAATTCCAAATAGTCTCCACGTCGATTCTAAGTGGCTTGATGTCTTCGGAACTGACAATTCGAATACGATCCATGGGGATCGACTGGACCAATCGCGATTGTGCCCTCAAATCATCGGTGGAGAGCAAGATGGAACTCTTAGTGGCAGTCTGGATCACGCTCAGGTCGGGATTCATTTGAAAAGAAAGGTCTGAAAGAGTATCCATGTAGCTCTTCGGACCACGAACTTTGATAGCCACCTTCGGTCGCTTAACCTGGTTGGGATGAAGCACTAGACTCGGTTTCAGACCATTCTCGAGGCTGACTTCGACACTCCAAAACCACCTTTCGGTCACGCTCCTTTGAGTGATATTCCACCAGACAATCGATGCGACCACGAGGGCGACCAGGAGGAGACCCCAATCCTCGCGTACGACCGGTTTTATGGAGTTGACGATTCTTTGAAAAAACATGGCATCATTTCTCTGTGATGGTCGCCATCAGTTCGGAAACCTGGCGTGCCATCTGTTCTTTGGTCATATCACGGATCACTTCTCCGACATAGGCAAGCGACACTTTGCCTCTCTCTTCGCTGACGATAATTGCGATCGCGTCAGATTCTTCGGTGATCCCAAGGCCCGCACGGTGTCGTGTTCCGAACTCCTTGGGATGTTCCCTTTCAGAAAGCGGGAGAAGACAACCTGCTGAGACGATGCGATTGTCCGAGATGATGATGGCCCCGTCATGGAGAGGCGAATAAGGGTTGAATAGAGACACGATCAGATCCGAGGTGACCACCGAATCCATCTTCGTCCCTCGGTCGGCGATTGTTTTCAGGCCGGTTTGGCGAGTAATGACAATCAAGGCTCCAATGCGTTGGGCGGCTAACTGATAGGCCGCAGCAACGATTTCTTGAACAAGATCCTGGTCGGCTTGAAAAACCCGCTGGAAAAGAGGGGCGACTCCGAGACGAGCCAGGCCTCGCCGGATTTCCGGCTGGAAAATGATCACAGCGGTAATCAAGAAAGCCTCCGCCAATTGAGTGACCACAGCGGTAAAGGCCTGAAGTTCGAGTTCGGAAGCGAGAAGATAGACTCCACCGAGGATCAGGAGACCATAGAGCACATGCATGGCTCGGCTTCCTTTGAGAAATCTCAAGAGGAAGAAGATGGCCACCGCAATGAGCAGGAGATCCAGAGTGTTTCGAAGAATGTTAACAAAATCGGTCATCTATTTCTTTCCATTCAGAGCTTCAACGCTTCGAAGGCAATCTCTTATCGCCGAAACATCGTGAACACGGTGGACCCGATGAACGGTGTCGGATGCCAGGGCGCCAGTCAAACCGAGGGTCCCATGAAGGCGTAGGTCCGGAGTCCGATCTAGGATCTTCCCGATAAAAGACTTTCTCGATAGACCCACCACAAGTGGGAGGCCCAGAGAATCATATTCTCTCAGATTGGCGAGAATTTCGAGGTTACCCTCTAAGGACTTGCCAAACCCGATCCCTGGATCGATCCAGATGGAATCCCTGGGTAACCCTTCGTTGACTGCAAACTCGACCTGATCTTGGAGGAACTGACGGGTTTCCATCACCAGATCGGAATAGGTCGTGTCCTGTTGCATGATCTCAGGATTCCCTCTCATATGCATCAGAATCATCCCCCCTCCCGCACCCCCAACAAACCTGGGGAGGAGCGGCGATTGCGTGGCTGCTGTAATGTCATTCACAATGTCCGCCCCCGCGGAAAAAGCATTCTGGACGACCTCAAGCTTATAAGAATCGATCGAAACGGGAACATCGGTCCTTTGGCGTATTCCCTCGATGACCGGGACCACTCGGGCCAATTCTTCTTCAACCGATACGACCTCGGCGCCCGGGCGGCTTGATTCGCCTCCAACATCAATGAGATCAGCCCCCTCCCGTTCCATTTCAAGAGCACGGTCGATCGCTTTTGCAGGATCGAGGAAACACCCGCCATCGCTAAAGGAATCGGGAGTGGTGTTTAACACCCCCATGACGAGATTTCGCTCTTTCAGCAATTTCAGTAGGGAGGTCCATCGAGCCCGGCGGGTTTCTCCGGGAGATGATTCCACATGGTTCATATCGGTTGGATTCTCTCTCTTTTCCTTCAGGGTTGTAAGCGGTTTCGATTGAGGACAGGGGTATGACCTCGGTTCAATCCTTAGAAGAAGACGGCAATCGGTTCGAGGCGAGGGAGAATTGAGGCCGACAGAACACAACTAGGTTTATAGATTTCGATCCTGAGCCGGGGGATTTTCGATTCTATTTAAATGGCATACATTCCCTGTAATCGTTGGCAGGGAAATCCGATGATCTAGAAACGGAGACCAACGAGGGAGCGGGAACTGGGAAGAGGGGATTCTTTTGATTTCATTTAGACCGTTGCTAAGCCATAAGTGGGTCTGGCTGACTGTACCCATGCTCATGCTTGGATGTGAGGGGTCTCTTCAGAAAATGAGGGAACCGGGGTCCAGTTCGGATACTGAACTCGGAATCGCGAATCTCGCCTCACAGGAACTCCAAAACACATCGGTCCTTTACGGGATCAACTATACAAACCTCCCTGAGGGAGAACAGTTTATGGGAATCCGCCTCGCCTCCGGCAGGGTCCTTGCCCACCGTGACGGACGGTTCAAATTCGAGCAGACCAGTTCCGAACCGACAAAAGCCTTCTTGATTCATTTCGATCCAAACGGGAACCTATTGATCGTCTTCCCACGTCTCAAAAAGGCGTTTCGGGCTCCGGCAGATATACTGACTTCTCCTCAAGTCCTTCCTGTTTTAGCCGCCTATGACGGACTAAGGATCTTGATGGGGTTGGGGGAGATCTGGTCCGATCCTAACCGCTCACAGTTTAGGACTCGAGGCCGTGGGGGGATGGTTGTTGAACAGACGGATCGGCCTTTTACTTGGAATGTGAAAATTGATACGGATGGGTTCTTGTTCCCTATCGAGGAGTTGGAGGCTAAATCGAGATCCAGGACCGTGCTCTCTATAGCCCAGGATGACCTATCGTATGAGCGTCTGGATTATTCGAGCGGCAACGTTGGCGGGATTCCTGGCCAGGATGTCAGAGGAGCGGAGGTCAGGATCAAGACCTGGGTCTTTAAGTTTTCAAAGTCTCCAGGAACGACCGAAATTCAAATGGACCCACTCGGTGGAGTCGATCCGGATAAGCGGGTTGCAGAAGGTGGCCTCAACGCGCCAGATATCCCCTCGAATTTCGAAATCGGTGAAATATCCCCGGTTGTGCTCTTGAACTGGCTTAATATCCGCTAAAAGTAAGTCGATAATCCTATGGGTTCCTTGTCGAAGGATCGCGTCGCGAGCAGAATTAGAGGAAACTGGAAGAAATGATCCGGGTGACACGGTTGAACGGGAAGCCATTCGCGATAAACGCCGAGTTGATCGAATCGATCGATGTGACTCCGGACACCATCATCACTTTGGTCAATGGGAAAAAAATCGTTGTGAGAGACAAGTTCGACGAGATCATTGATAAAGTCGTAGAATACCGAAAAATCTGTCGCCTGCTTCCAAATGATTAATTAAGGGACTGAAGTCAAGATGGATATTGGAACAATTATTGGCCTTGCATTGTCCTTCGGGCTCCCCCTACTCGCCATCTTCCTGGGGGGCGCCGCGGGAGGGTATTTCGATCCTCAATCGATACTGATTGTCATTGGCGGATCGCTC